>CAOPQH010000094.1 GCA_948505485.1 uncultured Clostridia bacterium | reverse complement strand
TCGATTATAAAAGATCCATTTGAACTTCAAAGTAAAAGCCTAGAAGAATATATTGAACAGTGTTTTAAACCATATATTGGTTGGAGTATTGAAAAATTAGCAAGTCATTTTGATATACAAAAAAGAGACTATAGTATTAATTATAGAATAGCTATGGCCATATTAAACCTAGATGGTAAAAATGAAAAAACTTCTCAATTTCCTAAAGTTGATGAGTTTGAAAAAGCTTGTATTTTACTTAAAACAGTAAAATTTAATGAAAATAATGTTAATAAAGAAAACATGTCATTCCCAGCATTTAAATTTAAAGATTTAGCCAATGAAACTTGGATTGATGATGAAGGTCTACCGAGTGCTGCTTGGCATATTTTTCTATTAGAAACGAAATTTTTATTTTTTGTAGTTAAAAATGATGGTGAAAAAGATATTTTTAAAGGAATAAAATTCTTTACTATGCCTGAAGAAGATGTAGAAGGACCAGTTTACAAGGTATGGCAAGATACTGTTGATAAAATTAAAAACGGTGTTGAATTAAAAGGAACACGGAATAAAAATGGACAATTAAGGATTAAAAATAATTTCATAAATAAATCTGATAGAATGATTTGTCACATTCGCCCTCACGAAACAAAAAGCGACTACAGTGCCAATGGAAAATACGCTGATAAATTACCTACTCCTGCAAAATGGATTAATAAACCAGAAGGTGATTTATATTCTGATAGTTGGATGACAAAACAATGTTTTTGGATAAATAATGATTATATTAAGAAACAAGTACAAGACCTACTTTAGTAGGTCTTGTTTTTAATGAAATTTAAATTATAATTAGGAGATATTCTTAAATATAAAATGTAAAAATATAGAACGATCGTTCGGTTTGTGATATAATTATACTATTAATTAACGGTAAGGAGAATTAACATGGAAAGAATTAAAGTTGCTGAACTATTTGCAGGCGTTGGCGGATTTAGATTAGGCTTAGAAAATACTGACAAAAAAATGTTTGATGTAACTTGGGCTAACCAGTGGGAGCCATCTCGTAAAGTACAACATGCATTTGATTGTTATAGTCAGCATTTTAATTCAGGTCAACATATAAATAAAGACATAGCAGAAGTAACGGATAAAGAAATGGCCGATACTAATGTTGATATGATTGTTGGAGGATTTCCATGCCAAGATTACTCTGTAGCAAGAAGTTTAAATGGTGAATTAGGTATACAAGGAAAAAAAGGCGTGCTATTTTGGCAAATCGTCAGATTTATGCAGAATACTGTGCCTAAATACATTTTATTAGAAAATGTTGATAGATTACTAAAATCTCCATCTAATCAAAGAGGTAGAGATTTTTCAGTAATGTTATCCACTTTGAATGAATTAGGATATGACGTGGAATGGCGTGTAATTAATGCTGCAGATTATGGTAATAGCCAAAGAAGAAGAAGAGTTTTTATTTTTGGTTATAAAAGAGATTTGACTTATGGCACTTTAATGAGCGACGAAAAAATAGAAGATATAATATATAAAAATGGCTTATTTGCAAAAGCATTCCCAGTTGAGCAAGAGCCGAATAAAAATAGAATTGCAAGTACGACTATACCCGAAGATATCGTAGAAGTATCTAATAATTTCAGTTTCACATTTTTTAATTCTGGTATAATGAAAAATGGCGAAATACTTACTATAGATACAATACCAGTTTATGAAGAAGCCATACCATTAGGGGCGGTACTTGAAAGTGATATCGATTCAACATATTTCTTATCAGAGGAACATGTAGAAAAATTCAAATATTTAAGAGGTCCTAAAAAAATTAAAAGAACATCTAAAACAGGGCATGAATATTTCTTTTCAGAAGGTGGCATGTCCGAAACTGATTCATTAGACCTACCTGCAAGAACTATGCTGACAAGTGAAGGGTCAATTAATAGAAGCACTCACTTATTAAAAACCGAAGATAAATATCGTACTTTAACACCGGTTGAAGCAGAGCGTTTAAATGGTTTCCCAGATAATTGGACGAATACAATGACTGATAGAATGAGATATTTTTGTATGGGAAATGCTTTGGTGATACCGTTAGTTACAAGAATTGCTAACCAAATAGAAAAAATAGATGCTTTATCTGAAGATTCATATTCTCAACTTAAATTGTTTTAAATTAAAAGACATCGTGCAATGTGTACGATGTCTTTTTCCATCTAATAAAACTTTTAGGGTAACATCAAAATTTTAATATTTACAAATATTCTATGTTACTTTTATAAAAAATACTTGACATTGAATTTTTGATTTATATAATATAAGTGTAAACAGTAATCTAAGAGTTATCCGGAGGCTGTTGGTATTCTGTTTACTGAAATATATTTCATTGTATGATTGTTTTGTAACATTATTTATTATTTTCCAGGTATTTTTGATGATTATTTCAAACTGAGAGGGTAAGTAAAAGGTAGTTTGAAGAGAAGGTACATTTCTATTTGGTTTCTAGAATTGTACCTTCTTTTTTGACGATTGTAATATGATATTTCTGTAGAAAAAGATGGTTATTTTTTCGATATTTGAGCATATAGATTTTATTAAAAATTCTATAAAAAAATTAAATAAATGTATTGACATCAAAAAGAGATTATATATAATATTAAGTGTAACCTCACTGAACCTCTATTTAAGGGGAATGAATAAACATTTATACACTGAATTTTGTAATTGTTTATATAATGATTGTTAAGATATCGTGATGATGATTATATAATTTATCGTTTAATTGTTGTTAATATACTTATAAATCTTTTCTGTAAGTTTTAATGATTTTTTAAAAGATCGTTCAAAGTTCAGCTCTTAATTGCTTTATTAGTAAAGGTTATATTAAGTTCTCGCTTCTACTGTAAATTCTAGTCTTTACAGTAATTATGAAGCTTGTATATTTAGGCAATAAACATACAAGTTCTAAACCATACTCTTTTGACTAGGTTGCATATTTTGTTCTTCTCATTTTCTTTCCATAGTTCTTATAATTTTAATTAAATATAATATTTAAAGGTTATCGTGTTCATTTCTTCTTTATAGAATTGTGTGGTTACAAAACTATATTATTGGATTTCTGAACAATTTAAAAATCATGTCTGACTAAAACTATTTTATTTGGTCGCTTTTGAATTTGTGATGTTTTATTTTTGTATAAATGATCGATACTTTTATATTAAATTATTTAAAGTTGGTAAGTTCTTAGAAGTTGATGGAACAAAAATGATTAAGATAATTATTATTAATCAATAAAAATATATTAATTTATTATGTTGTAGCATATATCATCGCGATTTTTTCGTGATAGGAGACTTAGTAGTATATGGGAAGAGGGCGTGTTTTCTGTTTGAACAGAGAACACGCTTTTTTTATTTGGAGGATGTTAATAGTGGTTAAATTATCTTTTGAAATTACAGATATTGAAGGCTTTTGTACAAATGGTAAAAAGGGGATTGTTAGGAAACGAATGTATAATGTGATTGATTGTTATGACTTAACAGTGTTGAAAGCAAATTTGAATGATTGTTTTTACGAAGACTATCTTTATCCTGAACAGTTTATTAATAATGTGTATATAAAGATTTTTAAAGGGAAGGAATTAGAATCATTAATTATTTTTAAACAATCATCGACTGCTGATAATGCTAGAGAATATAAAGTGAATCAAATTTGTTTATATCTAGATTATTTTTTTCAATTCTAATTATCTTTGTCAGGGTAATAGATTTTTGTTTCAAACTTTTTTGTGAAAAATTAACTTCAAGTTATATATAAGATACAATGAATGAAAGGAGTGATTTTATGTCATATATTACTTATGTAGAATCTAAGGATGGAACAAAATTATATACTAAGGTAAATCGTTCAGAGGAGCATGATTCAACAATTATTATTGTGCATGGTTTAGCTGAATATGCTGAACGTTATGATGAGTTTGTAGATGAATTAAATATGTTTGGTAGTAACATTGTAAGGTTTGATCATAGAGGACATGGGCATTCTGAAGGAAAAGATACTTACTATGGTTCTTATGAAGAAATTATTGAGGACGTTAAAGCTGTTGTAGACTATGTGAAAGAAAACATAGGACCTAAAATTTATTTAATTGGTCATAGTATGGGCGGATTTGCAGTAACACTGTATGGCACTAAGTATCCAGGGACCGTAGATGGATATATTACAAGTGGTGCGCTAACTAGGTACCATACGAAATTATTTGAGGGTGCTGAGTCATTAGGACCAGAAGAATACTTCCTTAATGAAATAGGAGAAGGATTATGCAGTAAAGCATCAGTTGTTGAAGAATATAAAATTGATGCACTAATTAAAAAACATATTTCAGGAGGCTTAGTACACAGCTTACTGGAAGGAGTCGAATACTTAAAAGAACACGCTAAAGACTTTGTTGACCCTATCATGATACTCCACGGAAAAAATGATGGAGCAGTATCACCAGAAGATTCAATTGATTTATATAGAGAAATCGGCTCAGAACATAAATCGTTGCATATCTTCCCTAAGTTCGAACATGAGATATTTCATGAAAATACAAATTTTTCACTTTCTCACATTTAATAAGTAGTTGGATAATGGAACTTGAACATGATGAAGATGAGTAAAATAAATGTATGG
>CAOPQH010000093.1 GCA_948505485.1 uncultured Clostridia bacterium | reverse complement strand
CCTGTAGCTTGTTTATAAAAACTTTTAAATTCTAAAGCTATAAAAATCCCTCCTTCTTAAAATAAAAAATATAGATTAGTTTAAATAACTAATCTATACTTTGTAATTTATTTTTATTTTTTTACTTAATACTAATTCATTTTTTGAAAAAATTTATCATGAAGTATTATCCCAGAATTCACAATAATTGCATCATGTCTATTTTTTCCATTAACTAAACCACCTTCTTGCCCAGTTTTATTATAAAATTCAAGCATATCTGAACTTATATCTAAATCAATATGAATTGTATTATCTTCAACTGACCATGTTCCTTTGCCTCCCGATGGATAATCACAAGTTCCATCTATATATAAAGTTAGAACTCCTTCACGACCATTCCATGTTGTTGAATAATATGTTCCTACTACTTTTTCTTCTGCACTTGGACTAGGTATATTTGCTGTTTCTGAAACATAGGTATTGTCATGTGATTTTATATTTATTCCTATTATATAACCAATTATTCCTGAAACTAATGCAACAATAATACATATCATTATAATATTTGATTTTTTCATATAATCATTCCTTTCAATAAAAAATTACTTTTTTTCTAAAGTCCAATCTAGTTTATCATTTTTTTCTAAATTATCACTTTCTTTTAATAATTGTAAATTTGTATAATGGCATAATTTAATAATTTCTTCTTCTGTATCTACTGTAGCTAATGGTATTATATGATCTATGTGTACTTTTTCTATACCATCCCATTTAATACCATAGTTTTGTTTATATGTTTCCAATAAGTAATTATATAGTGTTTCAAAATCACAACCTACAATTTTTTCAGTTTTGCCTCCCTTTTGTTTCCCTTGCCTTCTAAAACTTTGGTTTATTAAGTGTCGTATTTGTGATTTAAAACGAAATATATCATCATTTTTTCTTCTATTATGTACATATTTCGTATGATATTCTCGCAATTCTTCTTTATGAGAATTTGCATATTCTTTTTTTCTTTGCAGCATAATTTTTCGGTTTTCATTATAGTATTTATGCTGTTTTTCTAATATGACTTCTTTATATTCATTATAAAATTTATTGGTTCTTTTCTTCTCACACTCTTTACACCAATTCTTATAGTCATGTAAATCATTTCTATAATAAAACTCCGATAAATCTTTAACTTGAAAACAAACAAGGCATTTCTTCTTGTGGTCTTTAAAAAGTTTAACCTGTTCTAATTTTGCTTCATGTACTGCTTTATAATGTTCATCTTGCATTTTTTCTTTATAATATCGTTTCATATTTAAGTTATATTCACATTCTTTACAAACCGTAAAAATATATCCATGTTTATTTGTTCTAAATTCATCTATTGGTTTTTCAATATTACATTTGCTACACACTTTTGAATTTGGAATTGGTTTGTTTGCTTTTTTTATCTCTTTAAGTCTTTTTCTTTCAATACTTTTTATATCTCTAATTTCTTTTTGTTTTGATAACATACAAGACTTACATTCAGTTCTATATTGTTGTTGTTCTTTCCTAAAGTAAAATTCAGACAAGTCCTTAATTTGTAAGCAAGTCTTACATTTCTTTTTATTATTTCTTAATAACTCTTGGTTTTCTTTTTTCTTTTCTGCAAAATCTTTGCTTTGCTCTCTCTGTTTTCGCAATAAATATTCACAAGCTCTACAAGTTTTATTATATAGTTCTCTTTTTTTATTGAAATAAAAATCACTTAATGGCTTTTCAGTACCACATTTTATACATATTTTTGTTTCCATTAATATCACCTTAACAAAATACTATCTTGTTTTCTAAATAATATCATAAAAGCAGACAATTATCAACTAATCATCTGCTCATAAAATTGTAATTTTTAGTTATATCTTATTGAAAATTACTGTCCTTTCTTTCTTTGATATTTTTCCCACTTCATATCCATATTCTTTAGATTCTTTCTTATAAGTTAAAAATGAATGGTCTATATCAAATCCTAAAATTTTTCTAATTTCTTCATAAGATAATTTATAATTTTCTTTATTATTTTCTTTTAAATACTTCCATAATGGCTCATATTTGCTCATTTAAAATTTATCGATATGATTATAATATATTGTTGATTATATTACAATTAGAAAATATTATTCTTTAATACATTTGATTGTAACAAATATAATTACCTCAATTTCTTATATTTCTTTAATTTTCTAAACTCAGTATTGTTTAATAATATAAAGTATGCTATACTAAGATAAAAAAGGAGGTAATTATGTATAAAAAAATATTCTTTCTGCTAATAAGCTTTTTTATAATAATTAGTATTTCTTTGTTAATTGGTCAAATTTTATTACAAAATAAAAATAATATTATAATTAAAAATAATACTTTTGCTTTGATAGATTTAGATAATGCTAATTCCATAAGTGTTTCTTACTTATCTCAAACAAAAGATTTTACTAATGAACAGAAAAGCTTTCTTTTACAATCATTAAAAGATTTTCAGTACTCTTATATAGATGAAGAACTTTTAATTGTTTCTACTGATTACAAAATTGATTTTCATAATGGAATTTATTTTACATTTGGTAATTTTGGTACAGAAGTTGATGTTTTTGAGAAAAATAAAAAAATATTTACTACACATCTCTCATCTGAGATCCTTAATTACATAAGAAATTTATTTGATAATCATACAGATACCAATAATACAAATAATACAAATAATACAATTAGTTTATAATGATTGCATAAAAAGCATAAAAAGGAGTTACTCCTTTTTATGCTTTTTATTATTATATTTCAAATTTTACTGTATCATAAGCCTCTGCCACTTCATTTGTAGAATTATCTCCTATTGTATTTCTTATTGTAAATTCTACATATTTTTTATCAGTATCAATATCATATAAATATTTATATGTTACATCTTCTGGATTTACTTCTACACAATTATTATATTTTTCTAAAAGTTCATTAATTGCTTCATTTTTTAATAATTCAATATCATTTTCGTTTGTACTTCTAGTTCTCAAACTATTTTCCTGATTAAGGATATTCATTTCCTTATTAAAATCAACTGTATTATCATAAATTGCTTCCACTATGTTATTTCTAGCCTTTATCGTAAAGCCAGATGTTGTTTCAAATTCTCCAACTTTGAATTTGAAATTAATATATTCCGTTTCTTCTATTTCCCCATTATTTTGATTTATTGACTGTGCATTTCCTTTTGTTATTACATAATTCTTTTCATCAAATTCAGGATATGTATCTTTAATTATTGAATAAATATTTTCTAAGTTGCCTTCATCTATTTTTACAGATGACCTTGATTTTGATTTCAATAATAGGTTATCTTCTGGTCTAATCTCATCAGAGTTAGCACTTCTATACTTACCAATTTTAATACTTGTATCTCCATGATGAATTATTGTAGAGTTTTGTGGAACTCGAGAATCACTATATGAAAAACTATTAGCGTAATCCATAGCCTTAATAACAGTATATCCATTTGCCAATGCATTATTATAATTTCTTGTCCAAGCTCTTAAACTAGTGGTTTCGACAGAGCTTCTCCACGCCATAACTACATCTGCTCCTCTTTCTGCTGTTTTTCTTGCCACACTATTTGGATTATTAATTCCATCATTTCCTGCTCCTTGACAAGCAGCATAAATTACTAGAATAGTATCAGCATCCCAATGTACACTATTAGTTCCTATACAGTCTTTATTTCCATACATTCTATCTGAACCTACAACAATACCAGAAATTGCCGTTACAACACATTCCTGATTTCCATGGCAATTAAAGAATTGCACATCAGCATATAATTGTTCCCATAAATGTTGTTTTCCTGGATTTCCAACTCCATATACTCTATATCCAGCCTTCTGATATGCTGTTATAGCTTCTGAAACACTTTCTCTTGTATCTAGCAAGAATTGTCCATTATCTTCTATTGTAGCAATTCCTATAGCATAATTATCTCGTCCAAAAACTGTACTTGAAAAACTACATAGTAATAATAGGATTGTCAAAATAATAATACTTATTTGTATTTTACTTTTTCTTGTTCTCATAAATTGCCCCTCCTTTTTTTATTAAATCATTATTTTAGGAAGTGCGCACTTTGATTATAAGATTATATTTTCCTATAATCTCCTTTAATAATTACTTATTTTATATCACATTTTACAAATTTTGTAAATATTTTTCTTGTTTTATATCTTATTTTTTCCGACATTTTCCGACATTTTTTTATTTATATTGACATTTTTAATCAATATATTTTAGTTTTTATATTCGTTTTCATATATATATTAAGAATAAATTATTACTTGCACTTTTTAATTCACTTAGAAAATTTTAACAAGTTTTTTACTTGCTAAAATTTATAATGAATTGTTATTTTTAATTTCCCTACAAATTACTATTAGTTGAGATGATTATACCATAAAAAATTCTAATTATCAATTAATACCCATAGTCTATTTCATCAAATTTAGCATCTAAATTTTTTTCAACATTATCTTTCATTTTTTGAAACATACTATCATCCTTTTCAATCGCAATGCTATTTCTATTTGTATTATAACAAGCAATTACAAAATTTCCACTACCCGCAAACTGATCGAGTAATGTTTCATAAGGTTTCGAGATATATTCTATAATTTCTT
>CAOPQH010000092.1 GCA_948505485.1 uncultured Clostridia bacterium | reverse complement strand
TTTTATGATGGCAAAAAACAAAAATAAAAAACGGACATCGCAACTTTAATTAACCCTTTAAAAGTATTTTCTTCTAAACTCTTGAAATTAATCTTTTCATTTGATAACATATTCATAACAAAAGCACCTCACATATATACTTGTTTCTGTCAAAACAAATTATATACTTAGTGCTTTTGTTTTTCTATATTTTATTAAAATCTTTTTTATTTTTTCCCCAGATTATTTAACTCATATATGAATATTAAAAAAAGTAGTTAAAATAACTACTTCTTGGTGGGCAGGGAAGGATTCGAACCTTCGTACTCAAATGAGAACAGATTTACAGTCTGCCGCCTTTAGCCACTCGGCCACCTACCCATATATACATAAAAAAATGGTGCTCCCTCAAGGATTTGAACCTTGGACCCACCGGTTATGAGCCGGTTGCTCTGACCAACTGAGCTAAGGGAGCATTTTTCTTGCTTAACGCAAGATTAAGTATAAACTATATTTATTATATTGTCAATAGTTTTTTTTATTTTTTCATATATAAAAATAAAAAAATTGTATACAATGTGTTTATATATTAGAAAGTTATGCTAACTTTCTAATATATAAAAAAGAAAGCCTGAAGATGCAATAAGTAAAGTGTTTAAACTATTCAAGCTTTTTTATTTTTATTCTCCTCTGCCTTCTGGTAAAGCATTTGGTAATTCTAATCTTACTCTAATTTTGAACACATATGAAACTGCTCTAACAAGTTTACTATTTTTAACTCTTTGCCATAATGATGGTCTTGCTTCAAATGTAGTTTGATTCATGTATTGTTGTTGTTCTATTTGTTGTGGCGCTTGTTGTTCTACAACTGTTTCTTGCATATCGTCTACAGGTGCTGGTATATTCTTTAATGCATCTGCTATTTCTATACCTATATAACTTAGAGCTTTTGATCTATCTTCTATTCTTTCCATATCTATTTCTATATGTAAATTAGATTCTAAATTATTTATTCTAGCTTTTAGTAATTTAATTGCATCTTGATAATTTTGAGTATTAGGATTTTTTGATTTTCCAACTATCATTAAAGTTTCTACTATATCATCTGAAAAATCATCTCTTGCTTCTTTTATAATCCCTTTCCAATCTCTTTCTTTGTTTTCCGCAATATCTATATAATCTTTTAATTTTGATGCTAGGCCTATATTGTTTTCTCTTTGTCTTATTAATTCTTCTATTTTTTTAGTATTTTCTTCAAATTGATTTGTTGCAAATTCTACTAATTTATAAGCAGACTTGTATACACTACTAGGGAAATTCTTCTTTTTAGGATACTCAACTAAATATATTTTTACTGATTCTATTAGATCCTTAAAATATGTATCTTCCTCTAGTTGTACTATTTGTTTTTTACTATTTGGATTTATCATTTTTTGAATTTTTTCAATGTTTGATAAAATTTTTTCTTCCGTGATTACCATTCTCACGTTTACTATGCCAGATCTAGACACCGTAAACTTCCCTCCTTTATCCTAAGCGTTTTGTTTCTTGATCAATTATAATTATACAATATGTTACACAAAACTACAATAGGATTTACAATATTTCATTTTTCTTTTCTGTTACAATTTTATTACAATATTATTACATGTGTCAAGTGAAAATTGCATTATTTTAAAATTTTCTTTAATTCTTCAAATCTCTTTATTTTTAGTGTTGTTGTTTTTATAAATTCTTCTTGAGTTAATATCATATCCCTTATATATTTATAAGCAGGCATAGTTTTATTTAATTTCTTAATTTCTGCCCATAGAATATCTTTTATTTTTTCTTCATCTGTTACATTATACTTTTCTTTTATTACATCTGAGTCATATAAAACTTTTGTACAAATTTTATAATCTCCATCTTCTTCTGGCCTTCCGTAAACAAATGATTCTTTTACACCTTCTATTTTATTTATTAATGCTTCTAATTCCTCAGGATATATATTTTTACCATTCTTTAAAACTATAACGTCTTTTTTTCTTCCTGCTATATATATGAATCCATCTTTATCAATTCTTGCTAAGTCTCCTGTGTGTATCCAACCATCAGGCTCTAATGTTTCTTTTGTTGCTTCCTCATTATTGTAATATCCTAACATAACAGTTGGTCCTTTTGCCATTAGTTCCCCAATGCCTTGATTGTCAGGATTTTCAATTTTTACTTCTAAACTTGGAAACTTTTTACCAATTGACCCTAGTCTTCTGCAATGAGTAAGTTCAGCTGCTATAACTGGTGATGTTTCTGTTAATCCATATCCTTGAAGCACATTAAATCCTAATTCATTAAATCCTTTTTCTGTTTCTTTGTCTAAAGCTGCTCCTCCCGCAACGAGAACTCTTATTTTTCCTCCTAGATTATTATGTATTTCTTTAAAAATTTTTTTCCTTATATCTATTTTAAATTTTAATAAAAATTGACTGATCTTTATACCTTTTTTTACTTTTTCCAATTTTCCCTGCTTTTCTATTGTCTTCATCACTCTTTTATACATATTTTCAAATAAAATAGGTACAGATATCATAGCTGTAATTTCATATTCTTTTAAATTCTCTGCAATATGCCTTATTCCATCGCAAAAAGCAATAGTCCCTCCTATTGATATAGGATATAAAAATCCTACTGTACATTCAAATGTATGATGCAGTGGTAAAAAAGATAAAAATACATCAGTTTCATCTAATTCAAAAATATTTCTTATATCCATCACATTAGTACATATATTCTTATGTGATAGCATTACGGCTTTAGATTGTGATGTTGTCCCTGAAGTAAATAACATTATTCCCATTTTTTCATTATCTATTTTTGCATCTAAAAATCTAGTATTTCCTTCTTCTATTAACTTCTTTCCTTTTGCAATTAACTCTTTTTGAGAATATATATCATTTGTTTCATCTTTTTTATCTAAGTCCATTGAAATAAAATACTTTAATTTTGTATTTTTTTCTTTTTGTATTTTTGACATTATTTCATTATATTTGCTTGAATAAAATATAGCTTCTACTTCAGAACGGATTATTAGACTTTCTATTTCGTTATCTGGTAATGATTTATCTAATGGTACTACTATTCCTGTACCTGTAACTACTGAAAGATAAGCTACTCCCCATTCATATCTATTTTCTGATATTACAGCTATTCTTTTGTCTTTTAATCCTAAATCTACAAGTGACGTTCCTAATTGTTTTATTTCATCTCTAAACTCTCTATGTGTTATAATTTTATATTTATTATTTCCACCACTTCTTAGCTTATATGCTGGTCTGCCTGCATACATTTTTCCTGTTCTTTCTAGCATATCTTTTAAATCTGTAAATTTCATGGTTTTATCTACACTCATAACATTCTCCTTTTATCATTTTCTAAATTATATAATTATGTTAAAAAATATGCAAGCAATTTTTATTTCTTAGAACATATAGTCAAAAGAAGTAAAACTCAAAATAAAGTTTTACTTCTCTTTTAAAGCTTCAACAATTGTATGCTCAAATTCATGATATAAGTTCATAATTTCAATATCTTTGTTTGATTTTTGTTTATATGTTAAGGTTGATGCTATAAGTCCATAAATCTCTGATGCAATTACTTTTGGATTTCCTTCTTTTATTTCTCCTACTTCTATACCTTTTTTAACTATATTCTCTATTGTTTCTATATATTCAAAAACATGTTGCTTGCATTTTTGATTTTTCTCATCTTTTCCCCATAGTTGGCTTAATAAAATACTAATTAAATTTTCGTATTTTGCAACTATTTTTATTTGTATTAATACTATTGCTTTTATCTTGTCTATATAATTATTTAATTTTGATGTTTTAATATCTATGCTATTTTGTAATAATTTCATTCCTTCTTCTATAAGAAAATTAAATATTTCTTCTTTACTAGAAAAATGATAATATAAGGTACCTTTAGCAACACCTACAGTAGCAGTGATTTCTTCTATGCTTGTTGCATCATATCCTTTTTCTGCAAAAAGCTTCATTGATGTTTCAAATATTTTCCTCTTTGTTTTATTCATATACATTCCTACTTTATTATATATTTTTTATTATTATATATTTTTTTATTATAATATTCAAGTATATTTAATGTTTTTATTATAAAATAACACATATTAATAGTCTTTTCAACATTTAGAAAAATCACAATGACGATAATAGTCATCATTCATTTCAAAATAAATCTTTCGCGTAATTTTATTCTAACTAATTAGATTTTTTAAACTGACAAATAATCCAATTAATTATCGCGCCTTTAATACTCATATATTCTTCTTTTTCAAATTGCATATTTGCTATACAATATCTGCGGTTTGCTATGTGAGAACAAAACATGCATTCATGTAGTGAATTACAATCTTGAATAAAGAATGAATTACTAATTTTTGAAGAGCATATTACACTATAGCTATTGGAACAATTGCTAGAGTCGTCTACTCTAATACAATAACTACAATTTGAACTTCTTTGACAAGCAATTATATATTGTGAATCTCCACACCCATCTGTAAAAACTACATTTTGACACTTTCTACAATCTTGACTTCTATATACATTTTCACAATTATAGATTGTATCACTTTTAGAGACATTAATACTGTCATAATTTCTTTCTGTAGTGGTATAATTTACATTGTTCCAAAGTTTTAAAATATCATCTATTGATTTTAATTCTTTTTTAGGTCTCATCCATCCTTTATAATTATCATATTTTCTCATATTTTCTTGGCTTATATAC
>CAOPQH010000091.1 GCA_948505485.1 uncultured Clostridia bacterium | reverse complement strand
GCAAATAATATATTAAGGCAAATAGGAATCGAGGATGAAGAGTTAAAATCTTGGAATTCTTTAAAAAGTTATAATAAAATTAAGAATGCTAAAGTAATTGAAAAAGGTGAGCCATTATTTATAAGACTAAATACAGAAGAAGAAGTAGAATATATAAAAAACGGTATGAAAAAATAAAGGTGAAATTATGGATTTAGTAGGTATAGAAAGAATGTACAAAAATAGAATAACAATTATAATAGCTATTTGTATAGTAGTTTTATTAATTGTTGCTATTTTTGTATCAAATATAATACTAAATTATAATAACAAAAATAAATGTTATAAATCATACTTAAAACAATATAAATTATCACAAAAGATTCAGCAACAAGAAGAAATGCAAGTAGATTTGCAAGAACAACTAAAAAAGCAAAAGGAAAAATCAAGAAAATTACCAAGCTTAACAGAAAAAGGTATACAAAATATGTCTAATATATATAAATCTGAAACCAAAAGAGCCTTTCTTACTTTTGATGATGGACCTTCAAAAACTGTGACTACTCCAATATTGGATTTATTGAAACAAGAAAATATAAAAGCTACATTTTTTGTTTTAGGAAGTAGAGTTGACCTATATCCTGATATAGTAAAAAGGGCATATAAAGAGGGACACTACATTGCAAATCATGGATATTCACATGAATATTCTCAAATATATACTTCTCCACAATCAGTATTAGATGAATTTAATAAGACAAATCAATCAGTTCAAATAGCAATAGAAAATGATAAATACAATTCACATTTATTTAGATTTCCAGGAGGTAAGTGGGGAGGAAGATACGCAAATATAAAATCACAAGCAGCACAATTATTAAATGATAATTCTATAGTACAAATTGATTGGAATTGTATGACTGGTGATGCAGAAGGAAAAACAACAGTAGAAGCAATGATGCAAGAATTACAAAAGACATCAACTAATAGAAATAGTTTGGTTATATTAATGCATGATGCAGGGGATAAACAAGCTACATATGAAGCATTACCACATATAATACAATTTTTAAGAGATCAAGGATATGAATTTAAAAATTTTTACGACATTATAGAATAATAACAATAGAGAGGAGAAAGAGTTTGAAAAAGGATCAAACAAATGAAGAAAATAAAATACAAAAAAATTTAGAATATATTGGATTAGATTTAAATAATATCCCAAAATCGATGTATGAAGTTGAGCCTTTGGACTTTAGAGTTCCTAGAGCATATGAAGAAAATAAGTATAGACAATATAGATATGTATCAATAAAGGACATTCAAATATTATTATCTCCTACCAATAGATTAAATGAATTACAAGAAAAATATTCTAAAGCCAGTCCATTAATATCTTATATGGTACCTGATACAGAAAACAATATATTAAAACATACTGTATTTTTAAATATGATAAAAAATATGAATATAAACGAAATAGAATCAATAGAAGAAGAACAAAAGGAATTAAATAAAAAAATTCCTTTTAAAGTCAAATTTCCATACAATTATTTGTGGCAAATATACTATTCAGAAAATACAGGTAAATATTTTATGCTAGTACCAACAGAGGATTCTGATTATTCAACATTTTTCTATCTATTAAAAAAGAAACTAAAAAAGAGAGTAATGGGAAAGATTTTTGTGCCAATAATCAATGCAGAATATTCTAGAAGTTTTTTTACAAAAACAGAATTTGAAGATATAGAAAATTATCTATGGCTATTTACTAAAGATTGGCCATTAGTATATGAAGTATATGATAAAAATGATGATTTAAATATACACATTGTAGGAGAAACAGAAGTATATGGAAAAATAAAAAGTTCTTATAAAATTAAATTATCAACAAAAGAAGAAGCAAGTAAATTCTATAAATTACTAAAAGCTTTATTTATATTACAAACAGAATTACCACATTATTTTAAATTTGACACTAATATAAATCAATATGGTAGTTTAGAATTTTATAAAAAAGGCGAAAAGATTGAATATATTGATATTGCTGATTTTATAAAAAATGAATATATAGATGTAAGTAAAAAGCAAAAACAAGCAGATAAAGATATTATAAAATATAAGGATAAACTAGAAAATTTAAAAGAGCTTTCTTCTAAATTGGAAATTGAATATGTAGAAAAAGAAAAACAAATTTCTACTTATTTAGAATGTAAAAAAACTTTTTTTGGTAAAGTAAAATATTTCTTTAAATATGGAAATAAAAAGGGAAAAGGAAAACATATTAAAGAAGAAATAAAAAATGAAGATGATAAAAAAGAGAAAAATGTAGAAAAGAAAAAAAATAACAAGATAGAAGAAAAAGCACATTACACTTTAGAAGAACTAATTGAAGAATATAAAAAATATGAGTTAAAAGAAACAAATATAAAAAATTTAATTATGGATATAAATGCTTTAAAACTAAAAAACAAAAATTTAAATAAAAAAATTGAAAATGCAACATTATATATAAAGGAAATAGATAGTCATAAAAGAAGTATATTTGAATTTTGGAGATATAGTAATAAAGATGAAATATCTAGCCTTCCAGAAGGAGAAGAGGAAGAAGTAAATATTGAAAAAACTATTGAAAAAACCTTTAATTATGAAGAAGACATAGAAGAATTTGGAAATGCAATAGACAAACAACAAAGGAAAGTGTTAAATCAGGACGAATTAGATAGTTTATATATAACATCAACAAATGTACAAAAATTATTAAAAGATGTTAGAAATGGAAAAACTACTCCAAAAGAAATAGAATCAAATTTAAAAGAACTAAAAGAAGAAGCCGAAAATGAGAAATCATTATTAGAAACAGAAGAATTTGATATATTTGGAGGGATTTCTACAGACAGTAGAAAGTTAAAAGAATTAGCAAATAAAAAGCATAGAGAATTGCCTAGGGATAAATTTGAAATATTAGAAATTAACAAATCAACAAAACAATTAGGTTACAAATTAACATTAGAAAGAATTAATGAAAAAATAGAAACAGCATTGGAAAAAGTTAAATTAGAAGAAGATGTAAGTGTATATATTGCAAGTGATAAAAAAATTAATATAAATGATATTGAAATTGGTAATTTAAATCCAGAATATGAAATTAAAGAGGCAATTGAAAAATATAATAATAAAATAGAATTTTATAAAATAAACTTAAAAAAAGGAGCAAATGCAATAGCATACACTAATATAATTTTTTACGATAATAAAAATAAGACATTACCAATTGGAATGAATATTAGCACAAAACTTTTAATAGATTTATCTAAAATAGAATTAGTAGAAAAAGAAAAAAGTACATTTAAAGTAGTTTGTTTAGAAAATGAAGAAAATGAATTATCTAAGAATATAATTAAAACTATAAATGTGACAGAGTTTAATATAAAAGAATAAAATGTGAAATTTCCCATTTTATTCTTTTATTACTAGACAATTATAAAAAAATATGCTAATATGAGTATTGTGATATTACATATGCCGATGTTAAGTTAGCTGTTCGAGCAAAGCGAGTTACAGATAACTTATCAGTAAAACCGAAAATTTTAAATTTGTATATGCCGATGTTAAGTTAGCTGTTCGAGCAAAGCGAGTTACAGATAACTTATCAGTAAAATCGAAAATTTTAAATTTGTATATGCCGATGTGGCGGAATTGGTAGACGCACACGACTCAAAATCGTGCGGGAAACCATGTGGGTTCGAGTCCCACCATCGGTACCAGAATAAAAATGTAGCGAAAAGCTACATTTTTTTAACAAATATAAAACAGTGGGACTCGAAAAGGAACGTACCAAGTTCAGGCTGGTTCAAGGCCAGCATGAACGCAGGTAAAAATAGTCCAGTGGACTATTTTTGTGACGCGAGTGCGAGTGGTCCCACCATCGGTACCAGTATGGATACTTTTATTTTTCATAATATAATCAAACAAAATAAATTTTCAATAAACTATATAATATACTTTTATATAACTACACAAAATCATTCAAAAAAGCTAGATTTAGGACAATGTACCATATCTAGCTTTTTTGGATTCAGTCTTTCACTTTAATTCAATTTTGCAAACTTTTTTGTCCTCTATACCGTCATAAATTCTGCAATGCGCAGTGTAACAGCGATCAGGAAGCTTTATGTCAGCATTCTTAAAGTATGCTATATATTCCCGATTTTCTGAATCATAACGGATATCGATAAAGTTGTCCGGATTCATGTTTTGAATGATTGAAAGTGTTTCATAAGATGCCATAATATCCTCCTTGTCTTGCTTGGAGTACACTCCAAGAATTTTTAATTGTTTTCCACTTTGGATATAATAAATACTAATAAAATTATAACATATTTTACATAAATTGTAAATAATTACTTCATTTGTTGAAAATTTATTAAAAACATAGTATAATTATTGCGAAGCAAAATAATTTTTATAAGTGGATAGATAATATATCGATCCAGCCACAACGAAAGGAAGGTAGATATGGACAAATTAGAAAATTTCAAGAAAGGTGTAACAGTTTGTGCTAAAGCAGAAGAATGCAGAAATCGGATGAGTAATCCACAAATTGCTGAAGTTCTTGCGAAAGCAGAGAAACTTGAGGATCTTGCTATTGATTTAAAATGGCAAACCATGAAATGTAAAGATGGTACCCGACAAATGGTACCGGTTGTCGATAAAATTTTCGAGATTATTATAAAATATAATCCCGAAACAGGGTTCTTTGAAGTAGTTAAGAACCTTGGAGACCCTTCTGTTGCAAGTTTTACAATGGAAGCAGATTTATTGATTAATGAATTAATAAATCCTGCTACTTTGTATTCTGTTGCTGGAGTTTGGGACGCAAGCACCGACTTCTCAAAGGAAGCTCCTTGGTGAGTGGCGAAAAGGAAAAGATCAGCAAGTAATAAAGCTGGTCTTTTTCTATTGGATAGAATACAAAAACTTCCAATTGAAAAACTGCCAAAAACATTGACAAATACAGTATAAAAAATTATAATAAATGTAATTATTGTAGTATAATAATATATTTTGTAAAAGGGTGAATAAATTGAAAAGAATATTAACATATGGTACTTTTGATTTGTTACATTATGGTCATATAAGATTACTAAA
>CAOPQH010000090.1 GCA_948505485.1 uncultured Clostridia bacterium | reverse complement strand
TTCTAGCTGCTCTTTTTCTTACTTCAAAAGATCCAAATCCAACTAATTGAACTTTGTCTCCTTTTACTAAAGATTCTGTTACAACTTCTACGAATGCATTAACTGATGCTTCAGCTGCTTTTTTTGTGTCTCCTGTTTTTGCAGCTATTGCTGCGATTAATTCAGCTTTGTTCATTTAAAACTACCTCCTAATAAGATTTATGTTATATAGCAGTATTACCTAGAAACTAAGCATTTTTACTACTATGATTAAAATATTCGCCAACCTTCGCTAAAATCCCTCTTTTTTTTATACTTTTTTTAATTTTCTTCTTCATAAATTTTCATTTTCTTTAAAATTGGATATATTTTTGCTCCTCCTGGTATCATATATATTTCTTCTTTAGTAAATAATTTTAATACTATAATCGTTAACAGATATATTATTACAGCAAATAACATTGATAATATTGTAGCCAATTTTTCTGCTATTATTCCATTTAAAATTATAAATATCGCATATGAGCATATTGACATTATAATTGTAGCAATTATTGGCTTTAATATAAATTTTGAAAATGATAAGTCTAGTTTTATGTTTTTTCTTAATACATTCATTGCTATTGTAAATGCTACAAAATGACATGCAACAGATCCTATTGCTGCCCCATTTACTCCTATCCATGGAATTGGTATTAATATTAGATTTAATATAAGCTTAGTTATAACACCACAACCTAAAGCTATTGATGGCACCATTACTTTTCCAAATCCTTGTAATGCACCATTAATTGTTTGATCTAATATTGTAAATATTATTGTAAATGAACTTATTTGCAATAGTAAAGCACCTTGATTTGCATTTGGAAATAATAGATTTAATATTTGTTGTGCAAAAATTACCATTCCAAAAGTACAAGGTAAACCTATTAACATTGATGTTAATAGAGAAAATGATGTTCTCTTTGTTGCTGTATTTATGTCTTTTTTAGCTCTTGCTGCTGCAATTGCTGGTACTAATGCTGTGGCAAATGCTATATTTATAGATAATGGTAAACTTGTTAATGTATCTACCTTTCCCATTAAAATTCCATATTGTATTTTTGCGTCTGCTTCTGAAAGGAATGTTTTTAAACCTCTAACTACTGTTATAGAATCTATGTTTTTATTTAATGAAGACATTATTGCACTTAATGCCATTGGTATTGATACTTGTAATATTCTTCTAATTATTATAGGTACACTTTGATGTTTATAATTTACAGTATGTAAAATTTCATTTCCAACATCTTTTCTAATAGTTCTATAATATAAATACATATAACCAAATCCTAAAAATGTAGCTGCTGTTGTAGCTATATTAGCTCCTGCTGCCATTAATTCTGTTGATGTATTTGATAAGATTGCAACTATTTCTACTACTATAACTGTTAATACTGTTTTAAATACTTGTTCTAAAGTTTGTGACCTTGCCGTAACTTTCATCGTTTGTCTTCCATTAAAGTATCCTCTCATAACAGAAGATACTGCTACAAAAAATATCGCTGGTGATAATGCAACTAATGTCATTTCTGATTCAGGAATCTGTAGCCAATTATTTGCTATAGTATGTGCTCCAAAGAAAAGCATCATTGTTCCTATTAAACCTATAACAGCAAAAGTTGCAAATCCTATTTTAAAAATTCTATTTGCTCCTTTATGGTCTCCTATTGCTGTTCTTTCTGAAACTAATTTTGAAATAGCATTAGGAACCCCTATTGAAGAAATTGTAAGTAACATTGCATATATTTGATACGCTCCGCTTGAAATGGCATTTCCTGCATCTCCGTATCCGTTTCTATTTGTTAAATATAGTGTATATACTAAACCTAATATTTTAATAAACACTTGAGAAAACATTAGTACTATTACGCCTTGCATAAAACTTTCTTTTTTTTCTTTTTTGTTTGTGATTTCTGCTTCCATTTAACCACTCCTCATTCTATTGTACTTATATATTATAGATTTAATTACTTTTTTTAGCAATAGTTTTGAAGAAATTTGCTTGAATCCATTGACAAATATGTATTTTTGTATTAAAATTATTCAGTATTATATTAAAATATGATTTAAATTTAAAGCTTCTCCCCGGTGGCTTGATTTAAATTTCATATAAACAAAATTTTAAAATAGGAGGGTAATTATTACCATGAATAATACTACATATAGTGCAAAAAAAAGTGAAATAGAAAGAAAATGGTATATAATTGATGCAGCAAATAAACCTTTAGGTAGAGTTGCTACAGAAGCTGCTAAATTATTAAGAGGAAAGCATAAACCAACATTTACACCTAATATTGATACAGGTGATCACGTTATTATAATTAATGCAAAAGATGTTATTTTAACAGGAAATAAAATAAATCAAAAAATCTATAGACATCATTCAGGTTATATTGGAGGAATGAAAGAAGTTCCTGCTAAAGTAATGCTTGAAAAAAATCCAGAAAAAGCTATGACTTTAGCTATAAAAGGAATGTTACCACATAACTCATTAGGTAGACAAAGTCTTAAAAAATTAAGAGTTTATGCAGGTAATGAACATGAAAACCAAGCACAAAAACCTGAAATATGGGAATTTTAATTTGAGGAGGAAATATAAATGCCTAAAGCAAGTAATAAAGAAAAAATAATGTTATACGGAACTGGTAGAAGAAAAAGCTCTATTGCTAGAGTCAGATTATTAGAAGGAACTGGAAAAGTAACAATTAATGGAAAAGATATTGATGAATATTTAGGATTAGAAACTTTAAAAGTTATCGTTAGACAACCACTTACTGTTACAAATACAACTGATAAATATGATGTTATTTGTACAGTTAAAGGTGGAGGTTTCACAGGGCAAGCTGGAGCTATCAGACATGGTATAGCTAGAGCATTAAATGAAGCCAATAGTGAATTTAGACCAGTTTTAAAATCAAATGGATTTTTAACAAGAGATCCTAGAATGAAAGAAAGAAAAAAATACGGTCTTAAAAAGGCTAGAAAAGCACCACAATTTTCAAAGAGATAATTACAAGCCCTTTTGGGCAGGAGGTCAAAAACCTATATACAAAGCGGTAATCATTGGTATTACTGCTTTTTTATTATCTTTATAAAAGTCATTAAAAGCTGATAAGAGTTGTCAAAAGTGACTAGCTAATATACACACAATATACAAATCTAAAAAGAAGGTCATATTTACTTTATTGACCTTCTCCCTATTTTCTTATAAATAATGGCTAATATTTTTAGAATTTTTATTATTTACAATATATTAAGTATAAATAATATATTATTTGCTCAACTAATATAATTATTCTATCTAATTAATGCAAATTATTTTCTTTTGAAGTGACCCACGAAAGTTGGACAGTTTTTTATGCTACTTGTTCAAAATCCATTCTATATTGAATTGGACTTTTTCCTTTTAGCCTTAATTTTATACGCTCATTATTATAATAATTTATATAATCAATAAGTTCTGTTTTAAATTGAGTAATACTTTCAAATTTCCTATCATAGAAAAACTCTGTTTTTAATAGACCAAAAAGGTTTTCTGCATAAGCATTGTCTAAGCAATTTCCTTTTCTAGACATGCTTTGTATAATCCCTTTTTCTGCTAAACGATTTTGATATTTCTCCATTTGATATTGCCAACCTTGATCCTAATGAAGAATCAAATTTGTATTGTCTGAAATCCTTATAAATGCTTTGTCTAGCATATCTTCTATTTGATGAAAATTTGGACTTTCAGATATATTATAACTTATAACCTCTACATTAAATAAGTCTACTATAGGAGATAAATATATTTTTGTATCTAATACATTAAATTGAGTAACATCTGTAACCCACTTTGAATTTGGCTTATCTGCTTTGAAATCTCTTTTTAATATATTAGGAGCTACTTTCCCATAATTGCCTTTATATGAACGATATCTTCTTACTCTAACAAATGATTGTAACTCTAACTCTTTCATTAATTTATAAACAGTTTTTCTATTTAATTTATAACCTCTATTTAAAAGCTCATATGTAACTCTACGATAGCCGTATCTTCCTTTATTTGAATGATATATTAGCTTTATAACTTCTTTAACCTCTTCATATATTCCCATGTCTCTTTCCTTTAATCTATCATCTATAACTACTGGAATATTATTATCCAAATTTAATAATTTAAGTGTATGCTTTGCTCTCTCTATGGGTGAACAATAAATTATATTAATATCTAGTTCGTTCAATTCCTTTCCAACACTAATTGCTTGCTGTATTCCATGATCATTTAAAGGTTCATTTTCTGTAGCAATAATTTTATTCTTGCCCATATCAGTTTCTCCATGCCTTATAACATATAAATTCATTCTTTAGCTCCTTATATAAATACATTTTGTTTTCATTTTATGCCACTTTTATTCCTGTATTTATAACTTCTTGAACAAAAGGAGTAGCAATACTTTCATAATCTTCTGTTCTAATTGGATGTGGTTCTATTCTAGTATCTATTTTCCATGTATAACCTATTAAATCAGCTCCATCTTGAATTATATTTTTAAAATCACTTGATATTACTACTATATCAATATCGCTATCTTCGTTTTCAGTTCCTTTAGCATAAGATCCAAATAGTATTATTGCTTCAATTTTATAATATTGACTAATTCTTTCAATATACTTTTCTATTGATTCCATTATTTCTTTGCTAATAACTCTTTCAACCATGTTCTTACCTCCTCAATATTATTAATTTGTTCTGTAGTATATTTTTCAGTACAAAGATCATAAAATTCATTCTTATAATCTTCGTATCTTGTACTTATATTAAATTGCGTTATCATTTTTAATTTTTGGACTTGCTCATCTGTTAATTCAATATTGCATTTTGTGCTAATGCTAATAAGTTATGAGATTTTATTGTATATTGACTATCTGTATTATTTTTAGCATATAGTCCTTTCAGTAATTTTTCTATCGTTAAATGTCCTATAAACAAAGCCCAAGTATATTGTTTTATTTCAAAATTCTTTTTCATTGATTCATAGTCTCTATCTGAACTATTTATCCAATATTCCATTAAAGTTATATTATCCATATCTTTCCTCTCTTTCAATTCATTATTATTATAACATTAAAGTTAAAATTTTACTACAAATTATCAACATTATTTTTATTTATTTTCAATCATCCAATTATACAAAGTATCTTCATCTAGTTTGCCTTTTTTGAATAATTTAATTTTATCTTGTGCCTCTTTCTTCCATTTGTCAAAATCTTTCTTTAATTGCTTATTTTCTTTGTTTCTAT
>CAOPQH010000089.1 GCA_948505485.1 uncultured Clostridia bacterium | reverse complement strand
TAAACATATTAAGGTCTAATAATAAAAACTTTAGAAGAGCAACATATGATAAAAAATTTGTATTTTTACAACATGGAATAATTTATATGAAAAACTTAGGTTTAAAATCTGTTTTTGGAAAAAAGGAAGAAGGAGAATCTAACTATATGGTTGTAAGCAGTGAAAAAGAAAAAGATGTTGTAGTAGATATGCTTGGATATAATGAAGAACAATTATTAAAAACAGGTCTTGGTATGTATAGTAATATAGATTATAAACATATAAATAAAGATTCAGAAAATATAGTAACAGTAATGCTTACATGGAAAAACTATGAGGAAAATTTATATAATTTTGAAGAGTCTACTTACTATCAAAATATTCTTGAGATTTATGAAATATTAAAAAAATTTATTAAACTAGAAAATATAAAAATTGTTGCACATCCAAAAGTATATGATCTTTTATCTAATACAGACATTAAAAACTCAGTATGGCAAGAGCCAATTTCAGAAGTATTAAAAATCACAAAATTGTTTATTACAGACTATTCATCAGCTTGTTATAATGCATTTTATCAAGGAGCAGGTGTTGTATTTTATCAACCAGATTTAGAATTATATGAACTAGAAAACGGAAAATTAATACCTAATGATGATGAATATATAGGAAAAAGAGCATTTAATAAAGAGGAATTAATAAAAATTTTGGAAAAATCAATAAAGAATAGTGATATTGATTTAAATATATTAAGAACAAAAGAACAAGAAGAAATGTATAAAACTATAAATGAATTTTCAGATGGAAAAAATATTGATAGAATATATGAAAGTTTAGTAGATAAAAAGATAATATAAGATAAAATAAAACAAAATATAATTTTTATTGATTTTATTTTAGATAATATGCTATAATACACTTTGTAATAAATAAGTGAAATTTTATATATGGAGGGAAAATTTTGAAAAATATACTAGAATATTTAGAAAAAACTGCAGAGAAATATAAAGATAAATTGGCATTTGCTGATACAAATAGAGAAGTATCTTATTCAGAATTAGTAAATAATTCTAAGAAAATTGGTAGTTATATTGGAAATGAAACTATAATAAATAGACCAATTGCAATTTTTATAGATAAGACAGTAAATTGTCTAGAAGCAATGTTTGGTACATTATATAGTGGTAATTTTTACACTATTATAGATACAAAATCACCAAAAGAAAGAATTAATCTAATATTAAATACATTAGAACCGATTTTTATAATAACAGATACTAGAAACTTAGAAAAGGCAAAAGAGATAGGAATAGATAAAAAAATATATGTATATGAAGAAATGATAGAAAAATCTATTATAGATAATAATAAATTAGAGAAAATTAGAAATAAAATGATAGATACAAATCCAATGTATATATTATTTACTTCAGGCTCAACAGGTACTCCAAAAGGAACTGTTATATCACATAAGGCTGTTATAAGTTATGCCTCTTGGGTTGTAGGTACATTTGATATAAATTCTAATACAATATGGGGAAGTCAAACACCTTTTTATTTTAGTATGTCAATAACAGATGTTTTTTCAACTATTTTATCAGGTGCTACATTTTATATTATACCTAAAATGTATTTTTCATTTCCTGTGAAATTATTAGAATTTATTAATGAAAAAAAGATTAATTCAATATATTGGGTGCCTTCTGCATTGTGCATAGTAGCTAACTTTAAAGCATTAGATGAAGTAGAGTTACCAACACTAAAAAAGGTTTTATTTGCAGGTGAAGTAATGCCAGTAAAACAATTAAATATGTGGATTAACAAATTACCAAATACAATGTTTGCAAATTTATTCGGACCTACTGAAACAACAGATATATGTACATATTATATAGTAGATAGAAAATTTAAAAATGATGAGAGCTTACCTATAGGAAAATCTTGTAATAATTGTGATGTGCTAATAGTAAAAGATGATGGAACAGAAGCTGGTAATGGCGAATCAGGAGAATTATGTGTAAGAGGTTCATTTTTGGCTAATGGTTACTATAATAATCCTGAAAAAACAAAATCTGTATTTGTTCAGAATCCAATTAATAAATGTTATCCAGAAACAATTTACAAAACAGGAGATATTGTAAAATATAATGAATACAATGAATTAATTTATTTATCAAGAAAAGATTTCCAAATAAAGCATATGGGATATAGGATTGAATTAGGAGAAATAGAAAATGCTACAAATGGTATAGACGGAATTATTATATGTGCATGCATATATGATACAGAAAATTCAAAAATAATTTTATTTTATCAAGGAGAGGAACTAACAGAAGAAAACCTTTTATCTGCTGTTAAAGAAAAAGTTCCTACATATATGTGTCCAAATAAAATTATAAAATTGCCAAAGATGCCTTATAATGCAAATGGTAAAATTGATAGAGTAAAATTAAAAAATATATTAAAGGGAGAATAAAGAAATGGAAGAATTGTTAGAAATTTTAAAAGAGATTAAACCAGATGTTAATTTTGAAAATAATAAAAATTTAATAGATGATGATATATTAGATTCATTTGATATTGTTACTATAGTTGCTGCTATAGATAAAGAATTTGATATTCAAATTACAGCAAAAGATATATTACCAGAGAATTTTAATTCAGTAGAAGCAATTTACAATTTAATTCAAAAAATAGAAGAAGAATAAAATTTATTTTAATATTGGGGGATAATTATGGCAATAACTTCACTAAAATTTATACTATTTATAGCGATAATAAGTTTAATTTATTTTGTTGCTCCTAAAAAGTTTAGATGGTGTATATTGTTAGTAGCTAGTTATATATACTATTTTATATCTAGCAGTAAATTAACAGTTTTTTTAATTGTATCAACACTTTCCATTTATTTAACAGCTTTATGGATAACAAAAATAGAAGAAAAAACAAAAGAAAAATGTAAGAATAAAGAAAAAACACTAAAAAAAGAATTAAAAGCAAAGTTGGCAAAAAATAAGAAATTAATATTACTTCTTGCAATATTAATAAATTTTGGAATTTTAATATTTTTAAAATATGGAAATTTTATTAGCATTAATATAAATAAGATATTTAAGATAGCTAATATAGGAATAAAATTGCCATTAAGAGAAATAATTTTGCCTCTTGGAATATCATATTATACACTACAAGCTATTAGTTATGTAGTTGATGTTTATAGAGGAAAATATAAAGCAGAAAAACATTTTGGAAAAGTAGCATTGTTTTTAACATTTTTTCCTCAGATGTTAGAAGGACCAATTGGTAATTTTGGAGATTTATCCTCTCAACTTTATGAAGGACACGATTTTGAATATAATAGGGTGAAATTTTCGCTTCAATTAATGTTATGGGGATTTTTTAAAAAGCTAGTAATAGCAGATAGGGCTGCATTATGTGTTAATGAAATATTTAGTAATTATAATAATTATACAGGTGTTGCTATTTTAATGGCAATAATATTGTATACAGTGCAAATATATGCTGATTTTTCGGGATGTATAGATATTGTACGAGGAATTGCTCAGATATTTGGTGTTAATTTAGCAGAGAATTTTAAAAGACCTTTCTTTTCAAAGAGTATATCAGAATTTTGGAGAAGGTGGCATATAACATTAGGAGCATGGCTTAGAGAATATATTTTTTATCCAATATCTTTTTCTAAAGTATGCATAAATATTACAACTTGGTCTAAAAAAATATTCAAAGGTTATATAGGAAAATTAATTCCAGCTGCTTTTGCATTATTTTTTGTTTGGTTTGGTAATGGTATTTGGCATGGAGCAAGTTGGAAATATGTTTTTTATGGATTATATTATTATATTTTAACTATATTAGGAATGCTATTTGAACCACTATTTAATAAAATAATCGAGATATTTAAAATTGATAATAAATCTTTTGGATATAGATTATGGCAAATGATTAGAACATCAATTATAGTATTAGGTGGTATGTTAATTTTTAGAGCATATAGATTAAAAACAGCATGGATTATGTTTAAATCTATTTTCACTTTTGAGGGAATAGACAAATTATTTAATGGTGAATTATTTAAGATAGGATTCGAGACATATGATTTTGTAATTCTATTAATTGGTATAATAATTATGTTTGTTATAGGACTATTGCAAGAAAAAGGGTATAACATAAGAGAAAAAATATCTAAACAAAATTTAGTATTTAGATGGTTATTATATTATGGAGTAATATTTGCTATACTTATTTTTGGAATATATGGCGAAGGTTATTCTGCAAGT
Organism: uncultured Clostridia bacterium; assembly: GCA_948505485.1. Classification (GTDB taxonomy): domain Bacteria; phylum Bacillota; class Clostridia; order TANB77; family CAG-508; genus CAG-269. The sequence goes on along the minus strand of CAOPQH010000089.1, from coordinate 1,093 downwards.
AGTTTTATATATGGTCAATTTTAGGAGATAGAAAATGAAAAATAAAAGTGGAAAAATAATTATACGAGTAATATGCTTTTTATTGTTAGGTATTATTTTCTTTGGTATAATTACTAATATTATGATTCCAAAGTGGATAACACCTCTAGATAATAGAATGTCATATATTATACAGGGTTTTTATGAAGAACCAAAAAATTCATTAGATGTAATTTTTATGGGAAATAGTGATGTGTATAGAGGCATTTCTCCAATTAAAATGTGGGATGAATATGGAATTGCAAGTTATAACTATGTATCTTCAGGACAGAGAATGTGGGTTGCCTATTATATGCTTGTTGAATGTTTAAAATATCAAACTCCAGATTTAATAGTTTTAAATATGGATTCTGCTTTTAATGAAAGCGATGCTAGTGAAAGTAATTACAGAAAAGCATTTGATAATATGAAATTTGGAAAAAATAAAATAGAAGCTGTAACTGATCCAGTATTTAAAAATACAAATGATCAAATATTTAGTTACATTTTTCCTATAGCTAGATATCATTCAAGATGGTCTGAATTAACTTCTGATGATTTTGAAAAGGCTATAAAAAGAGAAAAATTTGCTTATAAAGGTATGGATATGGTTGTAGAAAGACAACCTAATAAATATGAAAATTATATGAGCAGAGATCATTCTAAAGAATTTGTTGGAGAAAAGTGTTCTAAATATTTAGATAAATTTATTAATTTATGTAAAGAAAAAAATATTAATTTATTGCTTATTGAAATTCCTTCAGCAGAGTCTTGGTCAAAAGATTTAAGTGATAGAACATATGAATTTGCAAAAAAATATGATTTAGATTTCATAGATATGAATTTGAATCCTAAGGAATTTGGATTTAATTGGAAAACAGACACTTGTGATGAGGGAGATCATTTAAATGTGTATGGAGCAGAAAAAGTAAGTAAATATTTAGGAAAAATTATTCAAGAAAAATATAATATTCCAAATAGAAAAGAAGATCCTAAATATTCTTCTTGGTATCAGGCATCAAAAAAATATCATAAAGATAAGAAAAAACTTGAAAAAGAATTAAAAAATAAATAA
>CAOPQH010000088.1 GCA_948505485.1 uncultured Clostridia bacterium | reverse complement strand
TAAATTTTTCATCGCAAAATATTGTAATTTTTACCAAAATATAATAAAATAAAAATCAAAAAAAGAAAAAAACAAAAACAAAAAATAAAAATATATCACAAAAGATAAAAAACTTTTTTGAGTTAGCATACCAAAAAAGACAAAAAAATCAAAAGACAAGCATTAAAATGTTAACTAATTAAAAGTTAAGAGGTGGTATTAATGTTTCAAAACATTGAAAACAATGTAAATAATGTAGAACAAGAAAAGAGCATAGAAAAAAGAAAAATAATCACAAACATATTTACAAAAAATAATATAATCATATGCATACTAACACTAATGATATCAACAATAGGAATAGGACAAGAATCTTCAATATTCAGTTTATCCATAATAGCAGCATGTTTAGCAAATAACATACCAATTATAGGAATAACAATATGTGGGCTAATAGGAAATGCCATAGGATTTGGAGTAAACGGAATTTTAAGTTTTATTATAACACTATTAGTATTAATGGTAAGCATGTTCATATTTAAACCAATATATAACGAAGAAAACAGAAACGAAAAAATAAAAGTTGGAAAAAACCTAATTATAGCAACACTTGTAATAAATTTAGTACAAGCAATATTAACAAACTTCACAGTATATGACACATTAGCAAGTATATCTTCAGCAATTATAGCATTTGTATTTTATAAAATATTTGTTAACTCTATAGTAGTTATGCAAAACATAAGAGAAAACAAACTATTTTCAATAGAAGAGGTAATAGGAGCAAGTCTATTAATAGCAATAGCAGTTGCAAGCTTTGGGGAGTTACATATTTTAGGATTTTCAGTTAAAAATATATTAAGCATATTAATAGTATTAATACTAGGCTGGAAAAATGGAATATTAGTAGGAACAACAACAGGAGTTACAATTGGAACAACACTAGGAGTAATTACAGGAACAGAGCCAATAATGATTGCAGCATATGCACTATCTGGAATGGTAGCAGGAATATTAAATAGATTTGGAAAAATAGGCGTAATAGTAGGGTTTATAGTAGGAAATGGAGTTTTGGCATATGTAGCAAATGGAACTACATCAGATTTAATACTATTTAAAGAAATACTAATTGCATCAATAGGTCTACTTGCAATTCCAAAAAGTATTACAATAAATATAGAAGAATTTATTAATAGCAAAAATTTATTACCAGTATTTCCAGACAGAGCTTTAAATAAAAGTAAAGAAGCAGTAAACAAACTAAATACAGTATCTGATGCAATTAAAGATATTGCAGATTCATATAACGAAGTAGCAGCAACAGCTGTTACAGAAGATGAGGTTATAGATAAAAATAAGCAAATTTTTATTACTGAATTACTAAACTCTTTAGATAACTTACAAGAGAACATATTATATGAAGACCTTTCTAATACAGAAAATGAAATTTTAGACGATTTATTTAATTTACTAATAACAAATCAAAGAATAACAAGAAAAGACTTATTAAAAGCATTTGCAAATCATAATAACTATATAATAGGATTTGATGATGAAGATATTAGTAAATATTTAGAAGAAAACATACAGCAAATAGTTAAAGCTATAAATTATTCATATAAAGTAAGTAAAAATGATTTTATATGGACTAAAAAATTAGAAGAAAAAAATAAAAATATACAAACACAGCTAGGTAGTGTATCAAAAGCAATATCTAATATAGCAACAAATTTAGAAGAAGATATACAAAAGCAAGAAGAATTTGAAAACGAGAAAAAGCAAATAACTTTATTACTAAACCAAAGAGAAATATATATAAAAGAGATATCTATAAATAAAAAGAAAGATGAGAGATACTTAATAAGTTTATATTTAGATAAAGAAGCACAAGAAATTGATCAAAAGAAAATATCTATTATACAAGATATATTAACAAAAGTATTAGGAGAAAAAATAATACTAAATTATGAAGATGATGAATCAATTGCATTTTTATCAGACAATAAATATAACATAGTAATAGGAACAGCACAGGCAACTAAAAATAAAAGCGAAATATCAGGAGATAATACTCTAAAAATAAGACTAAAAGATGGAAAATATTTAATAGCAATAAGTGATGGAATGGGCTCAGGTAAAGAGGCTAGCAATAGTAGTAAAACTGCAATAGATATGTTAGAAAGATTGTTAAAATCAGGGTTTAATAAAGATGAGTCAATAGAATTAATTAATACTACAATATTAAATACAAATAGTGAAGTTTTTGCAACTTTAGATATAGCAATTATAGATTTATACAAAGGTAATATAGAGTTTATAAAAAATGGAGCAGCACCAACATACATTAAAAACAAAAAGAAAGTACAATTAATAAAGTCACTATCATTGCCAGCAGGGTTAATAGATAATATTAGTTTAACAACATATGATAAAGATATAGAAAATAATGACATAATAGTAATGTGTAGTGATGGTGTAATAGATTCAAATGTGGAATATAAAAATAAAGAGTTATGGCTTAAATATTTATTAGAAGATTTAGAAACAGAAAACACACAAAAAATTGCAGATTTGGTGTTAAGTGAGGCAATAGATAACAATTACGGAATAGCCAAAGACGACATGAGCTTAATAGTTTGTAGGTTTAACAAGAAACAATAATATAATTTACAAATATTGGAAATTGATTTTATAAATGGATATTATGAAAAAATTTGACATAATATCCATTTTTTGGTAAAATGTATACGTGAGTTTTAACTCTAGTGTAACGTAAATAAGCGAGAAGTAATTTCTTGCTCACAGAAAGGAGATTAAGTTATGAGGAACTTAATTAACAACACATTAAACAAAAGAGGACGGTTGCTTGCAGTAGTAATGGGCTTTATTATGCTTTTTAGCTCTGTATCAAATGGAGCAGAAGCGGCAACAAAGAAACTGAAGGTAACTTCACCAAAAACTGTCACAGTGAAAGGCACTATCAAAATTAAGACAAATATGAAGTGCAAGTTCAAATCTTCTAATAAGAAGATTGCGACAGTGAGTTCCAAAGGAGTTGTTAAAGGAAAAAAGGCAGGTAAAGTGAAAATCACCGTTACTGCCCAAAAAAACAAACAGAAAAAAACAGTAAAAATTACTGTTAAGAAACAGGCAAAAAAGGTAGTAATAAAAACTCCGAGTACATCGGAGCCGAAAACAACGCCGACTGTAATTGCAACACAGCCACCGCAGGGTGGTGTGACGCAAATACCTCCTATACCTGTACAATCTGAAGGGGCAAAGCAGACACCCAGTGTTCCAGTCACACCGCCAGCTACACGAAAACCTTCGGAAACACTAAAGCCTGCTACACCGGTGCCTACTATTACGGCGAAACCACCAACAAGACCGCCGGAAACTTCAGACGTACAGCAAACGAAAGCACCGATTGGTACAAAAACACCGAAGCCTTCGTTAACACCTGCACCGACCAGCACAGCAACACCTTCACCTACAACACCTTCGCAAACAAAGCAGCCTATAGGTATAACTGCAGAATTCGAAGGAAAGCTTCCGTTAAATAATACAACTTCAAATCAAGATGTAACACTTGGATTTGTTAATGAATATACTGTAATAACAATTGTTAAATATAGTGATGGCATGGAAAAAAGATTAAAATTTAACGAATTTACAGTAGGAGAAGGAAAAGTTGTAGAAGATAATGGTAAAAGATATGCAGTAAAAGAAATAACATATGAAGGATTTTCTACAACGTTACGAGTAGAAATAGTTGAAGTTGATGCTGAAGTTTTATATCCGGATTCAATTATGTGTACTTATCAAGGAGGAACAATTAAGGAAGGAGAATATCCGGATTTAAAAGATATTAAGACCGAAGCAATTTATGACTATAACACATTAAAGATTGTTGAACCAGATCAGTTGAATATTAATTTACTATATGGTTCAACAGAAATTAAAAGATACAGATTTGAAATTAATTATAATTATTATTTTGAGTTTAATGGGGAAAAATTGCATTCTTGTGCAATGGATTCAATTTATGTATCTTATGAGTGATATCTGGATTATTACTCTTTAAAGCGTATAATAGTAGTATGAAAAAAATGTAAAAAGCAAAAAAACCTTGGTGGGAGGTTTTTTTGCTTTTTTCCGTAACCACTTGTAATTTTTATAAAATATATGATATAGTATAAATGTAAAATAAATTTACGGAGGAATAAAATGGGAAGAGGTAAAAGATATAATTCAGAGCCAAAATTAAATTTAAAAAAAGTATTTGCAGTAATATTAGCAATAATAGTGTTAGCAATGTTTATAATAATAATAAAAAATGCATTAACACAAGGAAAAGATAAAGGAAAAATAAGTAGTGTAAGTTATTTTACTTTATACAAAGATAATAAATGGGGAGTTATAGATTCAAATGGAAACATAGTAATAGAGCCATCATATAGTGAAATGATAGTAATTCCTAACAATAAAAAAGATATATTTTTGTGTGTATATGATGTAAATGAAGAAACATCAGAATACAAAACAAAAGCGTTAAATAGCAAAAATGAAGAAATTTGGACAGAATACACAAACATAGAGGCTATAGAAAATTATGATGAAAAAAATAATGTATGGTATGATGCTAATGCATTAAAAATACAAAAAGACGGAAAATATGGGTTATTAGATATATCAGGCACATTATTAACAGGAATAGAATATGACGAAATCAAAGCTTTAAAAGGTATTGAAAACAGCATTTTAGTAAAAAAAGAAGATAGATATGGTTTATTAGATTCAAAAGGAAATACAATAATAGAGCCAAATTATAAAGAAATAACAAACTTAGGAGATGACTATAAAACAGGATATATAACTGTTACCAAAGAAGGAAAATATGGAATAATAGATTATAACAAAAAACAAATACTAGAAAATAATTATGATGGAATAGACAAAGTAGTAGGAACAAATTGGTTTGTTGTAAAAGTAGGAAATAGTAAAAAAGTAGTAAACAATAAAGCAGAAGATGTAATAACAACAGGATTTGATGAAGTAAAACAAATATTATCTACAGACTCTGGAATAATATTTGTTAAAGACCAAAAATATGGAGTAATGAACGAGAAAGGTAAAGTAACACTACAACCAGAATATGACGATTTAAAGCAAACTTCAAATGGAATATATATAGCAAAAAATGAAAACAATTATGGAGTAATAGACGCAAACAAAGATAAAAAAGTAGACTTTAAATATAAAAACATAAAATATATAGAAGAAGCAGGAATATATATAGCAGAAGATAATAACTATAATTCAGAAATATTAGATAGTGAATTTAATGTAAAACTAAAAGGAATTGTAGTCTTAGAACCTTGTGAGCAAGTATGGCTAGAA
>CAOPQH010000087.1 GCA_948505485.1 uncultured Clostridia bacterium | reverse complement strand
CTATTATACACTCTCTCATAAAATGTGTCCATATATCTATTCTAACACCATTTTCTCCAAAAAATTCATCTATAAATTCTCTTTTTTTATATATTTCTTTATTTTCTTTCATTATTTTTTACCTCCTAAAATTAAAAAATAACTACTAATTATTAGTAGCTTCATAATTTGCATATAATTTTTCTAAATTATCGCCATATTTTTCTTTTAAATCTTTAATCCATTTTGAATTTCTTTCATTTTTAAAATTATTTTCTGATGACTTATTTTCTTTTTCAATATCTTCATCTATCCATAATAATAAAGTAGAATAGTCATCACTGCATTTTTTACCTGTAGATTTCTTATATAAATCTAATCTAGTGATAGTTTTATCTACCCTATCTTTATCATATTTTTCAATTAATTCTTGATATTGTGAAGTGGTCATATAAATTTTATCTTTAAATCTTTTTATCTCTTCTTTATTATTTTTCTTATTATTATTGTTATTATTATTTGTATCAAGTTTCTTTACATCAAGATGCTCAACTTCTTTACTATTTGTTATTAAGTTTTTTGATATCTTGGTGTCAAGTTTCTTTATATCTTGCCCTCTAGTTTCTTTACTACTTGATATAAACATTGTTTCTTCATTAAGTAAATTATATAGTTGTTCCATATTTAGCGAATACCATTTTTGTTGTGGCATACCTTGTAATTTTTCTAACACTATACCCATTTCAACTAATCTTTTAAAAGGTACTCTTTGTTGATATGCTGATAAACCTGTATTTTCTTCTATATTTTCTCTTGTAGAAAAAAAGTAACCATTATCTAGTTTATTAGATTTTTCCCAATATGTATATTCGCTACATAGTTCTCCTATAATAATGGCTTCGTGTAAACCTATTCTTTTTATTATTTCTTTATTAACAATTATATATCCACTATTTGAAAGTAAATTCATTAATATGCTCATCTGTTCTCCCTTCTCCTACTACACAAATATATAATATCAGTAATACATTAGCTCCTATAATTAATCCTAATAAAAATTGCACATAGTTTTTCCTCCTTTTCATCTTTTAAATTAAAGAATTTAATAAAAAAAGGTAGTGCTGTTATAGCACTCCTTCTAGTGAATATATTTAGTTATATTTATTTTTACTACAATTAACCTCATACTCAAATATATGTATATTGTTAGTTGTAAGGTTATATTTTTATCATTTTTTATATGTTTTTTATCAATTTTTTTTGTTTTTTTAACGTTTAATCTAGTATGTGGAAACATATCAACCTCTGCCTAGATTAACTTTATTTTTTATAATTTTTTCATATTTTCATAAATTTTTTTAATTCTTAGTTTTTTTCTTTTATTTTTACATTTTTCTAAAATATGGATTTTTATAGAGTTATAGCTATTTTTTAAGTACCATACAACACACGCATTCCACATGTGACGTAAAAGGAAACATATCAACAGGTTGTATTTCATTTATATCATAATCATCTTCCAATTTACTTAAATCACGAATTAAAGTTGCTGGATTACAACTTATATAAATTAACTTTTTAGGTTTTATTTTTAATATATTTTTTACTGTTTTATTATCTAATCCCTTTCTTGGTGGATCTACCATAATAACATCTGGAATAATTTTTTTATTTTCTATTAAATCAGTTAATACTTTTTCCACATCACCTGCAATAAATTCTGTATTTTCTATATTATTAATTTTGGCATTTTCTTTTGCATCTTCTATAGCTTGCTTAACAATTTCAATTCCATAAACCTTTTTTGCATATTTAGCCATAAAAAGTGATATTGTACCTATTCCACAATATAAGTCAAATACTATATCCTTATTTGTAATGCCTGCACTTTCTACACCAATATTATATAATTTTTCTGCTTGTATGGGATTTACTTGATAAAATGAAAGTGGAGAAATTTTAAAAGTATAATCTCCCAACATATCAGTAATATATCCATTTCCATAAATATTTATATTTTCTTGTCCTAAAATAACATTTGTATTTTTAGTATTTATGTTTTTTACAATTGTTTTTATGTTTGGAAATTGTTTTATTAATTTTTCTACTAATTCTTTTTCTTTTGGAATATCTTTGCCGTTTATAACTAAAATACACATAATTTCATTAGTCTTTATTCCTACTTTTATTACAATATGCCTTAATAATCCTTTTTGCATCTTTTCATTATATACACTTATTTTATTTTTGTTTATAAATTCACAAATATAATTCCCTATTTCTTGTGAAATTTCTTTTTGAATATAACATTTATGAATTGGTACTATTGTGTGTGTTCTATTTGCAAACACTCCTATGTATGCATTATTTTCTTTATCTACACCAACAGGATATTGTACTTTATTTCTATAATGATAAGGATTTTCCATACCAATTGTTTCTTTAACATATATTTTTCTTTTTAAAGTTTTATTTACTAGAGCCTGTACAGAATTTTGTTTTATCTTTATAGTTTCTTTGTAATCAATATGTCTTAAATTGCATCCTCCACATCTTTTATATGTAGTACAATCTTCTTGTATTCTTGCTTTTGATTTATATATTACTTCTATTATTTTTCCAAAGGCATAAGAGGTTAAAACTTTTACAATTAGTATTTTTACTTTTTCTCCAACTATAGCACCTGGTATAAATATTGTAAAATCCTCTATTTTAGCAATACCTTCTCCTGAAAATCCCATATCAATTATTTCTACTACATATTCTTTATTTTTTTCAACTGGCAATTTTCTAATCTCCTTTTAATTTTTCCTTTTTATACTTTTCAGTATCAATCTTTTCAGATAGTAACTCTTGTAAATTATTTTTTACTATTAATTCCTCTTTATCCTTTTTAGATAATTTTTTTATATGATACTCTAACTTTGAAGCCAATACTCTATTATCCGTTTCCCATGCACTTTCTAATCTTTTGGCCGTATGATTTATTGTATATTTTGCACATTTTTTACTTTGAGAAAAATGCTCTTCCATTCTTCTTGTTATATCTGTTGTTATTCCTGTATAAATAGAATTATCTTCACATCTCAACATATATACATAATACATTTTATTTCTCCTTCTTTGCATATCTGTATTATATATTAAACTATAACAAAAAATCAACAAGTTCTTCACTTATTGATTTTATTGGATACTTTAAATTTCAAATTTTCTATTATGCTTATATTTATAATTTTATATAGCAACTTCAAGCTTTTTTACTATTTCACAAATCAAGTCCGCTGATTTTTCTACTCCTAACGTGTCACTATTTATACAAATGTCATAGTTTGATGGGTCATTCCATTCTTTTTCAGTATAATATTTATAATGATTTGCTCTTAGCTTATCAATTTTTTTAATTTCCTTTTGTGCCTTTTCTTTATTCAATCCATAAATTTCAGTTGCTCGTTTTATTTTATCCTCCATATCACTTTGAATAAATACCTTTATTACATTTTTTCTATCTTTAAGAATAAAATCAGCACATCTTCCTATAATAACACATGCTTCTCTATCAGCTACTTCTTTTATTAACTCTGATTCTTTTATAAATAATTCATCTGCATTGTTTAGTCCAAAATAATATCCATTATTTAAGTTTGCTAATGCATTTCTTTTTTGTTCATGTCCTTCTATGTATTCTTCTGACAATCCTGTTGCTTTTGCAACTTTTTCTATAAATTCTTTATCATATAATTTTATACCTAATTTATCAGCAATTAGTTTACCAACATATCTTCCACCTGATCCATATTCTCTTGATACAGTAATTATTATTTTTTCTTTTAGTTGAGTATTTGTACTTGTGTCATCTTCTAATGCATCAGTTTTATTATTAACTGCTTTTAAATTTTTAACTTCTAATATTAATAATGCAGTAGCAAGTATAAATGCTATTCCATCTGCAACAGGTCCTGCATATAAAACACCAATAATACCAAATGTATTACCTAATATTATTATTGCTGGTATTAAAAATAATATTTGTCTTGATAAAGATAATGTTGCACTTTTTACGCTTTTTCCAATTGCTTGAAAAAATATTCCGGATGGTATTTGTATTCCATTACAAATACATAGCATTAAATACGTTCTAAATGTTAAACATGCAAATTCCATATAAAGTTCATCACCACTACCAAATATTGATATCAATTTATCTGGTATTGTTTGAAATAATATAAATGCAAATGTGCTAATTGCAACACTTAATCCTAATATTACTTTTAATGCATCTTTTACTCTGTCAAATTTTCTTGCACCATAATTATAACCAAATATTGGTTGAGTTCCTGCAGCAATACCTATTATTATGCTATTTAATATTTGACTTATTTTCATAACAATTCCTAATACAGTTATTGGTATTTCAGATCCATATTTAGATTCCATTCCATATTTAGCAAGAAAATTGTTTTCAACTGCCATTACAAATACGAAACTCATTTGTGTTATAAAACTGCTAATTCCTAATGTTGTTACCCTTTTTAATATATTAACCTTAATTCTAAAATTATTTTTATTTAAATTTATAGATTTAAACTTTTTAATATAAAATATATTAAGCAAAAATGTTATAAATTGACTAAATATTGTGGCTATAGCTGCACCTTCTACTCCCATTTTGAATACAAAAATCAATATTGGGTCTAAAATAATGTTTAATATAGCTCCTAAAACCATTGATGTCATTGAATATTTAGGACTACCATCTGCTCTTATTATAGAATTTAATGTAGTTCCTATCATCATAAAAGGTAACCCTATTGCTATTATTTTTCCATATTTAGTTGCATAGTCTTTTAAAGCATCTGTACATCCAAATATATTTAAAAGCTGTGGTAAAAATATAAGTGTTACAATACAAAATATAAGTGCTGTAATTATAGAAATTAATATACCATTTGCAACACCTTTTGTTGCATCTTCTTTTTTCTTTTCACCAAGTTTTAAACTTAAATATGCAGACGTTCCATCTCCATACATTAGAGCAAATGCTAAACATATCATGGTTAATGGAAAAACTATATTTGTTGCTCCATTTCCTAAATATCCTACTCCCCAACCAATAAATATTTGATCTACAATATTATATAAAGAATTTACTAATAAAGATATAATGCACGGAATTGAAAACTTTTTAATTAGTTTTCCTACTCTTTCTGTTCCTAATATATTTTCTTCTTTTTCCAATTTTAATACCTTCCTTCTTATGTTTTATTTATATATAGTTCATTTATTATAATTTAAACTTTCCAACTTAACTATTTTACTACTATTTTTTTGTTGTGTCAAACTGATATTTGTAATTTTTGTAATATTTTTGTATATTGTACAATGTGAAAAATCAAGTAAAAAGCGCATCTTTATAGATACGCTCTAACTTTCAATTAACGGATTTGTTTTTGATATCATATATTAATAATATTATTATATATATTATATCAAACATTATTCCTATACTAAGCCCTATTACCAAATTTTCAATTCTGACAAATTCAGTATTTTTCATTGTGGAATTGTATGCATCATAAAAATCATTTGACGCTATACCACTTCCAATTATACAAGAGAATATGATTCCCAAAAAAATTATACTCCGTTTAATTCCTCTTATTACTTTCATGTTTCATTCTCCTTTCGTTTCCACATGATGCGTTAATAACTAAATTTATAGTCATTTCATTTATTTTAACTATAACATTATATTACATTTATTAACATCTTTCAAGTGTTTTATAAGTTTTGTATGAGTTTTTTTCGTTGGGGAATTCCCTAGATTTCAACATTTTTAAGCTCT
>CAOPQH010000086.1 GCA_948505485.1 uncultured Clostridia bacterium | reverse complement strand
ATGTAAACCCCATCTGGAGCAACACCTAAAATAGAAGATTAAGCCTGCTCGGCGCCTTCTTACCTGCGTGGCTTGAAATATATAGTGATATATATTCTAGATAAATGACTATTTTAAACGACAGAACCCGGCTTACAGATTTACTTTATATCAAAAAAGATAGGTAAAACCTATCTTTTTTGTATTATATAAATTCTAAAAAATTATCAGAAAATTATTATATTCAATATTTTTTTACTATTCAAAAATATAATTAAAACGATAGATTAAATATATAATTTTTTTCTTATATCAATATAAAAAAAATCGAACTTAAAGCAATATATTGTTGAATATTAAATAAAAATAATATATAATGCAGAGGAATGTATTTATATTATAAAAAGTTTAGAGAATTTTACTATAATATAAAAAAGAGGAGAAAGAAAATGTTATTATATAATGTATTTAAGCATATATTTTTAGTATCTAGGCATAAATGGAAAGTATTTATATTATGTTGTAAAATAGGTATGCCGATAAGAGGAATGCTTCATGATTTATCTAAGTTTTCGCCAACTGAATTTTGGGAAAGTGCCAAATATTATGATGGACATAAAAGTCCTATTATAATAAGTAAAAAAACTAATGGATATTCAAAGGCATGGCTACACCATAAAGGAAGAAATAAACATCATAGTGAATATTGGATTGACTTTACCGCATCAGATCAAACACCAGTTATTCCATATAAATACGCAGCAGAAATGGTATGTGATAGATTGTCTGCAAGTATGTGTTATAATGGAAAAAAGTGGAAACAAAATATGCCTTTAGATTATTGGTTAAAAGAAAAACATAAATTAAAGATGAATATAAAAATACAAAATTTCTTAACAGAAGTATTTACACAAGTTAAAGATAAAGGTATTAATAAAACCATAACAAAAGGAAACATTAAAGCAATCTATAAAAAGAATTGTATTAATTAAATCTGTTATAAAACGACATAAATAAAATTAATAATATAACGAATAGAAAGCTTTACTATTTACATATTTAGAATTAATAAAATATTTATTATTATGATGAAAGGAGTAAATAATATATAGTTATTATATTATTGTATAGTAATGAGAATAAGATATAAACCATGGGCAAGACCAGAGCTAGAAGCATCTAAATTTTATATAGATGACCCAGAAAATTGGAAAGGTAAATGGAGTGAATTTTTTAAAAATAAGAATAATGCAATACATTTAGAATTAGGTTGTGGTAAAGGGCAATTCATTTCTAATTTAGCAATTCAAAATTTAAATATAAATTATATTGCAATAGATTTAGTTGATGCGATGTTAGGTTTGGCAAAAAGAAATATAGAAAATGTATATAATGAAGCTAAAATTAAAATAGACAACGTAGTTTTAACTAGATTTGATATTGAACGAATTTTATTAATATTAGAAGAAAAAGATCAAATTGAAAGAATATATATAAATTTTTGCAATCCATGGCCAAAAGGAAAACATAGAAAGAAAAGATTAACACATACAAGGCAATTAATTAAATACAGAGAATTTTTAAAAGAAAATGGAGAAATCTATTTTAAAACAGATGATGATGATTTATTTACATCAAGTTTATTATACTTTAAAGAAGCAGGATTTGAAGTTATATCTAAAACATATGATTTACACAATGAAAAAATCTTTGAAAACAATATAGAAACAGAACATGAAAAAATGTTTTCAAAGCAAGGTATAAAAATTAAAGCTTTAAAAGCTAGAAAGGCAAACATTGAATAAGTGATAGAAAATAATATAAATTTAGATGAAATAAAAGAAAATAGCAATGATAAAAATTATATGTTAAACATTGTTAAAAATAAAGGTAAATTACTACAATATGCCAGTTTAAATTTGCAAGATGATAGAGAACTTGTTTTAGAAGCAATTAATCAAGATGGAGAAGCCTTAGAATTTGCAAGTGATAACTTAAAAAATGATAAAGAAATTGTTATGCTTGCAAACAAAAAATCTCCTTGGACAATTTGTTATGCATCAGATTTTCTAAAATCAGATAAAGATATATTTTTCAATATAATTGATGAATATGGGCAAGCCTTATATTTTGCAAGTAAGACTTTAAGAGATGATGATGAGCTTGTAACAAGAGCGGTAAAAAATAAAGGAATAATAATAAAATATGCAAGTTATAGATTAAGAAATAATTTAGAAATTGCAAAAATAGCAATTAAGCAAGATAAAAGAGCATTAAATTTTGTAACAGCAGAATTAAGAGAAAAGATAAAAAAGGAGGAAGAAGGATAATGTCATTTATAGATCAAATAAAAGAAAGAGCAAAGGAAAATATAAAAACAATTATATTACCAGAAGCAACAGATATAAGAATTTTAAAAGCAACAGAAACAGTATTAAACGAAAAATTTGCTAAAATAACCTTAGTGGGAAATAAAGAAGAAATATTAAAAAAAGCTAAAGAAAATAATATTGATATATCAAATGCTAATATAGAAGATCCAAAAGATTCTGAGAAAAAAGAGATATATGTAAATTTATTATATGAACTAAGAAAACATAAAGGAATGACAATAGAAGAAGCTAAAAAACTTATTTTGGACCCTGTTTATTATGGAATGCTTATGTTAAAAGATGAAAATTGCGAAGCTGATGGATTGGTTTCAGGAGCAATTCATTCAACAGCTGATACATTAAGACCTGCTTTACAAATATTAAAAACTGCAGAAGGAACAAAATTAGTTTCTGCATTTTTTGTAATGGTAGTTCCAAATTGTGAATATGGAGAAAATGGTACATTTATTTTTGCAGATAGTGGATTAAATCAAAACCCATCACAAGAAGAACTTTCAGAAATAGCTATAGCTTCAAGCAAAAGCTTTTATCAATTAGTAAAAAAAGAGCCTAAAGTAGCAATGCTTTCATATTCAACAAAAGGAAGTGCAAAATCAGAATCTACAGAAAAAATGATTAAAGCAACAAAAATTATACAAGAAAAAATGCCAGAATTAGTAGTTGATGGAGAATTACAATTAGATGCTGCAATAATACCAGAGATAGCAAGTTCAAAAGCTCCAAATAGTCCATTAAAGGGTAGGGCAAATGTACTTGTGTTTCCAGATTTAAATGCTGGTAATATAGGTTATAAATTAGTACAAAGATTAGCAAAAGCAGAAGCTTATGGACCTCTTTGTCAAGGCATTAGTAAAACTGTTAATGATTTATCAAGAGGTTGTACAAGTGAGGATATAGTTGGTGTTGTTGCTATATCCGCAGTGCAAGCACAAAATAAATAGTTATTAAATTATATAGATTTACTAACAAATATGTTAGTAAATTTTTTTATATTCTAGGAAAGTTATCATATTTAGTTTACTTTTTGAATATTATGATAAAGAAATTTAAATTTTAAATTATTCAGTTAGTCGTAACTTAAAGTCCCCGTTGCAGGACATCAGAAAAACTAGAATAACTGAATAATTAAAAACAAATAAAAAAATTAACATAATTTGTTTAAAAAATATTGACATAATATGGAAAAGATGCTAAAATAATGTATAGTAATTATGTTAAATTAAATTTTAAAATATATGGAGGTTTTATTAATGAAAAAAACAAAATTAACTTTTGCAACAATTGTATTACTAATTGTACTATCAGTTTCAACATTATCAAACGCATACAATGGTGCAGTAGATACAACATACGATATTACAATGCCTACAGTATTAACAGATGGAAAAGGCAGTGTTACAGCAACAGGAACAGGGGACCTTAAATATCAATTTGTAGAAATAACAGAAGAAAAATATCAAACATTAAAGAAATTAGCAGATCAATTAGAGTTAGTAAAATCATTTATAGAAGGACAATATGCTAATTGGGAAAGTGCAGAAGCAAATAGTAACTATGGAGCATTAGTAGAAAAATATGAATCAACTTATAATGAAAAAGTAACTACATTATATAATAGCTATAAAGTTTTCAACAATGATACTGTAGCAATAATTAGATCATTATGGATTCACGAATTACCAGATTTTGATTCAAGTAAATGGACTAATGGAACAAGTAATCAAATAGGTTTAGATTTATCAACATTTACAGGAACAAAATATTGTATTGCTTGGGTACAAATAGGAAGTACATATGATGCAGAAGCTTATATAGTTACTGGTACAAAAAACAACAATCAAGACGGTAACAAAACAGATGATGATAACAAAACTGGAGACGATAATAAAACAGGTGATGATAACCAAACTGGAGACGATAATAAAACAGGTGACGACAACCAAACTGGAGATGATAACAAAACAGGTGACGACAACCAAACTGGAGACGATAACAAAACAGGTGATGATAATAAAACTGATAACGACGGAAATAATAATAAAACACCTACAAATAAAGCAGACACTAAACCAAAAAAAGATACTTCAGGAGATAAAACATTAAAACCTATAGAAGAATTACCTTATACTGGTATAGTAACAAATATAATTTTTTATGGACTAGTAATTTCAGCAATTGCTTCAGCAATAATTTCATTTAAAAGATATAAAAAAATAAAATAAATATAATTAAAAATTAAGTTATTAAATAAAGATAATTAAAAATCCTTATTGTTATACAAACTTTAACAATAAGGTTTTTTTATATATTTTTTAGTAATATATAAAATTGTTACAATTCACAGACGAACAAAGACGAGGCATGAAAGGCAATCTAAAAGTTCAAAAATTTTAATCATGCCTCTTTTGTTCTTTTATAAGAAATAATATATAAAATTATGAAGATGAGCGGTCGAAAGTAATTGAAGATAGAAACTATTAATCAATTTTTAGGGGTTGTTTGAGTCACATCGAAAAAGGGACCCTAAAAATTGATTTAAAGTTTCTCTGAAATTAGCTTGAGCATGTGAAGATGAATAATTTTTATATATTATTTCTAGTTAATTTGAGTATAGTCGTGAATAGTAACATAAAATTTGATAAGTATTGGAAAAATGATTTACATAAATTGACTTTTGGGTAAAAATTTGGTACAATATAAATGTAGGGTTTTGCGCCCTTTAACATAAATTCTGAGTCCCTTTTAATTAAGGGGCTATGCACACAGAACATTGAAAATCAAAAAATGAGCCATTGTGGCTCGCAAAAAAAGCCCACCGAGGCTCAAAAAGAAAAGGAGAATTAATATGTCAAGAAAATTTTTTAGTAGCGTATTGGTTTTGGCAATGGTTTTAGGTATTTCGGTACCTACAAACCGGTCGCTTGAAGTAAAGGCGGCAGAAACGCCACAGGTGGAGACAGCTCCCGTCATTACAGGTGGCTACGGCAATCTCCAGCAGACTTTGTCTACTGGAGAAAAAGCAACCGTGGAGGTTGATGACGGCAAACTCAAAGTAAGTGTTGAAGGTCATACCTTCACATTTGCAGACTACAAAAATGTAGTGGACCAGGCAACTGTGTCCGAGGATGATTTCCTCCATTTTTGTACATTTTCCCATGATTACTATCTTGTAGATTTACGGCATGGATCGTTTACAACGATTCCTATATACCGTAACATGACAACATGGGAATATACGCTGGAAACCCCTGGTTCAGAGCCAGTAAGATGGGATTCGTTAATTGATACGAAATACTATTTTCAGCAGTTAACGATGAACAAGTCATCGAGAGAGCGCCTGGTTACCAGAGAACAGTTTGAAAAGCTTGTTCCTCTAAAACCAGATACAACAGCAACACCGACGGCGACGCAGGTACCAACAGCTACTCCCACAGAGCAGCCAACACAGGTGCCTACGGCTATACCGACGGCTGTACCTACTCAGAATCCTTCGGGACTCCCGAGTGGGCAACCTACCGTAACGTTTCCTCCTACTACAACCCTTGCTCCAAACGGATCGCAGGGGGGAATTTCTGGTACCATTGATGTAAA
>CAOPQH010000085.1 GCA_948505485.1 uncultured Clostridia bacterium | reverse complement strand
AAAAACGGACAGGTTACAAATGCCAGCATTCTTACTAAGTTAGTGCATATGGGGATTTCCCTGCAACAACATGGCCACTATTAAAAGATACCAGAAAATAACTATATAAACTATATATCTTAAAGAAGTGCCATGATTTGTATATGGGAAAGAATAACAGCCAACACTCCCGCTATAAGCGGATAAAGTTATTGGACAAAAATAATACGTACACAAAAAAGCACATCTGTGCTTAATTTATTTGCTTTACACTTATTAACGTATTCTTCCACATGAACAAATCAACATGACACATACCTTCCTTTTTCTTTTTCATGCTTATAATACACCAATCATAATTCTGTGTCAATATTTAAAATTTTTGAATTTAACTATTTTTTATTACAAATGTAATTCAAATTTCTTTCTTCCCATCTATCCAGATGTGGTAACATATATCACAACTCAATTATTATAATAATTTCCACTATATTATTTTTTTTAAATTATAATTAAACTAATAAAAAGTTTTTGCAATCTTGCAAATCACTAATGTTTTCTACATTAAATTTACTGTTATCCAATTTAAGTATTTTACCCCTTAGTGTATCAATTAACTTTTGGCTTTTAGAATATATTATTATATTATAATTAGAATATAGGGATGCTCTAAATAATATTAATTCATATTTTTCTATCAGTTGATTTATACACTTTAAATCAACTGTATTAAATGGGCACTGTTCAAATGGTAACTGGAAAGTTCTTCTATTAACTAATATACCAGATACATATTCCTGAACCAAATTAAAATTTTTTATTTCTTCCATTCTGATAATATACATATTATAAAGTCCATTAGAAGAAAATAATATGTTATATCCGTTATTTATTTCATCAATAATGCTTTTGTTTTCCCTGGAATTAAGTATTTCTAAAATTAAATCTATTTTATCAAACTTATTCTTTAATATATTAATTATTTCTTCTTCAACTTTATATTCAATGTTATTAAATCCAACATCAAAATCAAAATCCATATGTGAAAAATTATCAACAGTGCTATAAGCTGATAAATATAAACCATAAAATTTTAATTTTCCTTTTACCTGGTCAAAAGGAAAATAATTATTGTAAGAGAACTATCCCATGCAACAATTTCTATCTCTGCAAATGGATGCTGGATAGATATTGGATTTTGCCAAAATCCAGTGTATCCATCTGCCTGTGGCAACTTATTTTTCAGAACATCTTCTTTGTCCACACTTTTATGAAATCCAGAAAAAACTCCCCATATCCATTGAAAATCTTCATTTTTGCATATATCTGTTAATCCATCCCCTGTCATCCAGCAATACTCCCCTGACAACTTTTTTAAATATTCTATATTCTGAGGATAACATTCATATCCAGAAACCAGCCAGTTATACTCCTTCTGTATATTGTCAATTGAATTAAAAATATTTTTTAATAATGTAAAACATTCCCCACCTTTCTCTAAAATAGCACCTTTCATTATTACTCCTTTTATAGCTTATTAAAAATTTTTGTTTTATGTATTTTCCATTAGTAAACTACTCATTGTCTAAAGCCAATGGGCTTCCTGCTTCACCGGTCTCGTAACCTGATATCTCCACAGGCGTTAATTTGGGCAGTCCCATTCTCTTACTGCTAAATCTTTTGTACCGGCATTTTTATATCCACAATTAGAACATATCTGGCTGCTGGCATAGAATGTATCTATTTTAACATATTCCCTTCCATTCCATTTTGCCTTATACTCAAACTGCCTTATTAATTCGTGCCATGATACATCGGCGATTGATTTTGCCAGATGATGGTTTTTTACCATATTTTTTATCTGTAAATTTTCCGAAACTATCACTTGGTTTTCGCTGATAATCTTATGGGAAACCTTATGCAGATAATCTTTTCTGGTATTTGTAATCTTCTAATGGCATAATGCTATTTTCTTTTTCTGTTTATAATAGTTCTTACTCCTTTTTTCTTTATGCGGTAACTGCCTTTGCAGTTTTGCAAGTTTTTTCCCATACTTCTTTATGATTTTGGGATTTGTGTACTTTTTCCCGTCTGATGTAATGCATAAATCTTTTATACCTAAATCCAAACCTATGTTTTTATCCATGTGCGGCAATTCCATATGTTCTGTTTCCACAAGAACTGATACATAATATTTCCCGCTTGATAATTGGGAAATTGTGGCTGATTTTATCTGTCCATCAAATTCCCTGTGCAGTTCCGCCTTCATTTTTCCCAACTTTGGCAGTTTTATTTTTCCGCTCTCAAAATCTGCCGCAATATTTCCATTCGTGAAATTTGTCGTATAGGATTTATGGTTATCATGTCTGCTCTTAAATTTAGGATAACCTGCATGTTCTTTAAAAAATTTCTGGTATGCGGAATCCATATTGTAAATAGCGTTCATCAGGGCAAACTTATCCACTTCTTTCAGCCATTCATATTCTTTCTTTAATTCCCTGTTGCAGTAATTATTGCAATCTGTTTTACTAACAGACTTGTTTTCTTTTAAAATATTTTTATTGAGAATTTTATTAAATTCAATTATTTCTCCATTAACATTATAAGTATAACCCTGGACAGTTAAAAATTTTCTTAAATTACAATCAGATGGTTTTAACTCTGCAGCAAGTTTAACTCCTGTATATAAATTATTTATTTGTCTTATATCTAGTTTCAAATTAATTACTCCTCTAATCTGCTTCTGTACTTGCCTGCTGGCAAAACATAAAGCATCCCGGCTGTTTCATAAATTTTTAAACACTTACTAAAGCCTGTTGCCACTTAAAAGACTGCCAGATATACCAGTCTTTTAAACTTTTTTAATTGTGATAAAACATATTTTTTATATGCCATCAATGCAAATCTGCACACACTATACCAAAAAACATCTTTGGTGCTAAAAACCATAATCAAATTCTATATCATATAATTCTACCCAATTAATAAACCCAGGAATTTTTTTTGTTAAAATAAATTGTTTAATTATTTTATATGCTTCATTGCGGCTTACATAGCTACATGTTGGAATTTTCATTGGTTCCCCTCCTACTAAATGCTCTATAGTATTTACTTCAATATTCTTATTAAATGGTACTAAATAATCCGGATGGCTCATTATAAAAAAGCCATATGGCTCATCATAAAAAAATATTAAACATTCATTACAGCCTTCAATCTCAAAACATGAATCTCCACTTCCTTGTTTCCAATATTCATCATTTTTATTAAAAAATATATCCTTTATGAATGATTCATTTGGATTTTCAACTGGTTCTCCTACTGGTCCATTATATATTACCATACATTTCACCCATTATTCTATTGTTTTTATAATAACTGGAATTTTTAAACTACAACTACATATTGTTAACTCTACAGCCCCTGTCCACTGGATTGCTTGTGCCAGGCTTAGTACAGCATAAAATCCTGCATTAAAAAAATTATTAAAATTGACTTTTTATTATGCCCTATATTTTTATCAATATTCTTCATAAGTTCTTCAAATATAATTTGGCTTAAACGCACATTTGAATAAACCAGGAAAAATATTTCTATCTCATACTCCCTTTTTGTTAAAGAAAAAATTTCTTTTATAGCATTTATATAATCTGGTTCACATCCTATATATATCCCCTTTGGCTGGATATTATGAACTTTCAGTGCCATATTATAAACATTATCATATCCGTATTCTTGTTTCATTAACATACTTTCTGCCAGTCCATGCTTATAAAAAGCTTTATATGTACCTGTTAATTTCTAAATAAATTTTTTAATCCTTATTTATCTCTTTTACCTACATATATACGAAATATTATATAACTATTTTTCAACCTTCTAAATACAGTTTATATTATTTTTGAAACTCTTAATCATATTCAATATATACTTTTAATTTATATTTAATAGCTATATTAATAAAGCCAATCAAATCCTCTGCAATTTCTTTTGTTTTTTGAATAATTTCTTCATTTCTTGCATTTCTTGTATCTAATACTTTTTCGTCAAATCTTTTTAATTCTTCCAACACAATATATGGATATTTCATTTCCCATTTATCATCATAAAATCCATTTTGTTTGAAATAACATTCTACAATTCCATTTTTCTGGAATGTTGGAATAAAACAGCCTTATAAAACTGTATTAAAAAATCCAATCCAAATAACCATACCAATTTCATTGCTATTTTCATAACTTCAAACTCTTACTTGTCCTTCTCCCTCAAATCCCTTATAGTAGTTTCTATCTAACATAATTACTCCTTCCAATGTCTTTTATCTAGCAATTTTTAAACTCTTAATTTCCAGCTATCAAAATATTGTAAAAAAATATATTTATATGGTTATAATAAATTTTACTATAAAAATTTATTATACAGTTGCAAAATATAAATCATCCAGACTAAAACAATTAATATTAACTGCTCCCTCTGATGCATGCCAGTAAAATTCCGGTATCTCCTGTTCTAAACTAGTTAAATCAATAAAGTAGTTATCTAAATTATAATCATCAGTAAACACAATTTCCAACATATCCATAATGTTTTTTATGTTATTAAATTCATAACATTTTTTAATAAATGCTACACCTATCTTAGCACTTACCATACATACAATACCATCTTTCTGGCTGAAAAATCTTGCCCATTCCTCTCCTGCACCATCATCCCAGTCTAATTTTAAATTACTGTCAGCTAACTGGATTTCCATAAGTAATTCTTCAAATTCATTATTTAGAAATATTTTCTTATTCCTTGCCTTTCTGAGTACTTCAATCATATTTTCCATCTTCTACACTCCTGGTATTATATAGTTCCCGGATATCCATGAATATATCCTGTCTTGGTTCTATACACATTAATATAAATTGTATCACCTTAACGCGGGTTAATGGCTGTTACCCATCCCTGCCCATGTACATAAACGGGATGGTATTAAGTAAAAAGGCTTCACTCTCCTATAATTTATACTCCTGCAACCTGTTGTCATTTACTTATAAAAAACTTTATTTGAAGGAATTATTTTTGACAAACCAGTCCCTTCAAATGGATTTCCCCACCCATTTTTTTCGGAAAATAAACGCATTTGTACCTTTTTAATATCTGGAAGAGTAATCCATTCATTCTTTAAAAAATTAATTATTTTTTCCAGGTGGTAAATACTTTCCCTTCCATTTCCATTTATTGAACTATACACATGGCTATTAGCCAGTTCATATACCATTTTTAATATTATATTTACATCATCATTTGCATTATTATATACCCTTTTTAATTTATTATATTTGCTTTCTGTTAAATATTCAAAACAAGATGATTTATAACTATTAAATTCAAACAAATATTCTGGAATAATTTCAACTGTTTTATCAATCCACTCATCCCACAATTCTAAATTAGTTATTTCCCAAAAATCCTTAAATACTACTACCCAGTCTTTATCTGGGTATTTATATACCAGATACTCTTCTGCACACATTATACCATAAGCAATCCTTCCTGTAACTGATATATTTTCAAAATCATAATTAACCATCACTTTTATCTTTTAAACCATCCAGCAATATTTTCAATAATTTTACATAAAAAGTATATGTACAATTTCCAATGGTTTGCTGTTATTTCAAATTCTTTCAAACTAATAAGTAATTATACTTTTTTCTTCCATAATTTTAGAATTCATTATTCTCCAGTATTTCATTTCTCCTTCTTCATTACAAAAAAAGAACATTCCATCTATTTCAATATTTTCTTTTAAAATTTCTTTTATTTCATATTGAATAAAACCTAAATAATATTCTTTTATATCTGCACCATAAAAAATATAAGATGTCCAATTTATTATTTCTTTTGGATAACACCAGCCTTTATTATAAAATTTCATACTTTCATTATCAAATATCTCTCCCATACTTGTTCTTGTTTCATAGCTGCTAATTGTTTTTTGGATTCTTTCGAGTTGGCTGTCTTCACATTCAATCTATCCTTTGACTGATACATATTTTGCCATATAAAACCATCCTTTCTGTTTTCAACATTACAAAAAATTATAATTATATAAATTGTTACTATTCAGGCTTTAGGGTATAAAAATAAATAATTTTTGCCAAAACATA
>CAOPQH010000084.1 GCA_948505485.1 uncultured Clostridia bacterium | reverse complement strand
GCTATAAAATATTATAACCTAAAATATAGCAAAGCCGTTGAAGCTCGGGCGATTGCTAATCGCCCCTACATTTCTCTACTATTCTAATTTATCGTTATGTTTTGTTAAAAATATATATTTATGGTATTAGCGCTTAAGAACAATATGTGCACAAAATAGACTCAAGCCCAACCTCCACATCTATCAAACCAACTTTATACCTATAATCTAAATTAATAAGCTCTTGTAATAAATTTCTTAATTCTTTCATTTTAAAAAAACCTGCTTGATTTTTATATTTATTTATCAAAAACATTTGATTAGCTTTTAAATTCAACACCTGTTCTACAGACATATTTTCCTTTAAAGCAAGTTTTACAAAATACAATTTTTTAAAATGATTATACAATGTTATCAAAATCTTTTGTATTGGCTCTTTAGAATAAATCAAATTATGTAACACTTGCAAAGACATATTAATTTCTTTTTTTCCTAGATTATCTGTTAAATCAAATATAATACTTTCCATTTGTTTAATTGACAATTTATCTATATCATCTTTTTTTATTGTGCCATTTTCTCCAGCATATTCAATAAGCTTTCTAATCTCATTTATTAAATTTTGCATATTATTACCACAACATTCAATAAAATACTTTAATGTTGAATTATCAATATTAACTTTGTAAGCATTACATATTGCCTTTATTCTAGCTTGTAATTGCAAAGGTTTTTGATAATTAAATTCACATACAATACCAAGTTTATCTATCAAATTAAATAATGAATTCTTTTCAGCATTTTCTTCTACAAATACTATTACTACATCTTGATTAATGTTATCTATATTCTCTTTAATATAATTTTCTAATTTATCTTTTAAATCTGATAATTCAGTATTTTTTCTTTTTCCTCCTCTTTTAAATAATTCACTATTTTTAATTATAATTAACTTTTTTTCATAGCCAAATGCAGGTGTTTCAATATCTGAAATAATATTTTTAATATTCTCGTTTTCCAATATTATATAATTAATTCCCTTTGTAAGTTCTCCAAAAGACTTTTTAATTTTATTTAAACTATTTTCTAATAAAAATTTTTCTTCTCCATATAATAAATATATACTATTTAATGAATTGTTTTGTTTAAGTTCTTTTTCTAATTGGTCTACACCTAGCATTTTGACCTCCTAATAATTAACCTGGCATAATAATTCTAAACACCTCAGCAACACTCCAAGCTTGTGCTATTGCTCCCTTTGGTAAATTTGGTTTTTTAGAATCATATAATTCTGATATACTTCCTATGCAACCTCTTGATTCAATCTCTTTTTCAAATGTTTTTAATGTTTTTTTCTTAAATTCTAATAATTTATTTTGATATTTTTCTTTTTCTGCTTTATTTTTTTCTGTTTTTATAATATTTCTTAAAGCATCATAATATAATCCTAACAGCCATGTCCATGTTATTCCTTGATGATAACTCATATCTCTTTTAAAACTATCTCCATCGTAAATATCTACATAGTTTTCTTCACCTTTTGCTAATGATTTTAATCCATATGAATTTAATAACTTCTTGTCCACAGTATCAATAATTTGTTTTGCAATATCAGAATTAGTATCAATTACTGGATATTTAAGGCTTAATGCAAATAATTGATTAGGTCTTATTTTCTTATCTCCAATTACATCATATAATGCTTTTCTTCTTTTATTATAAAACTTTTCATTAAAAGATTTTTTACATTTGTCTGCTAAATCTTTATATTTTTTTGCTTCAGTTTTTGTTTTTATTTTATCTGTTAACTCTTCCATTATTTTCAATGCATTATACCACATAGCATTTATTTCAACAGCTTTTCCATTTCTTGGAGTTACTGCATAATCTCCATATTTAGCGTCCATCCATGTATTTTGAGTTGTATCAGTTCCAGACACAATTAAATTATCTTCATCTAAATAAATATTATTATCATCAATATCAATTCCCTTTATATAATTTTCTATTACACTTTCTAATTTTGTGTATAAATTCTTTTCTATAAACTTATA
This sequence comes from uncultured Clostridia bacterium, assembly GCA_948505485.1. Lineage (GTDB taxonomy): Bacteria > Bacillota > Clostridia > TANB77 > CAG-508 > CAG-269. The sequence goes on along the minus strand of CAOPQH010000084.1, from coordinate 4,199 downwards.
ATCATTTGTATATTTTAAGTATTTTTCTATTTGCTCAAATAGTAATAGTGATGCATCCACACTATTATATAAAGGTCTATTATCAAACCCTGAATATCCATTTGGTACCAAACCATATTTAATATCTCTTACATATGTTTGCAACACTTCACGAGCAATATCAAATCTTTTAGGTATTAGTAATAAGCCTTCAAATGCTATTAAACTATCTCTACCCCAATCTAAAAACCAAGGATATCCTGCAATAATTGTATGTAATCCGAAAGACGGCCTATATACTATAAAATCATCTGTAGCAATGATAAATTTCTTTACTATTTCGTCACATTTTTTTTCTTCTTTAGTTTTATTTTCTTTTCTGTTATCTATTAATAATGAATTATTAAAAATTTCATTATATCTTACTATTTGTTTATTAATTAAATCTTTTACATCTATTTCATCAATATTTTCTTCAAGCGAACACACAAATGATACGTCTTTCTCCTCATTAGAATCTATCTCAATTTCAAATACACCTGTTACACAATGATTTTCTTCTGGATAAAATCCTCTTTTTTGTTCTTCTATATAAAACATATTTGAAAATGTATCATTTTCATGTTCTTTATAATTTCCTTCCGAACATTTAATATATATGGGAAATGATGAGTTTTCATCTATAATAATTTTAACTTTTTCACCTTTAACTTCTTGTTTTAAATTGAAATTATGGTCAGTACTCATACAATGGAAATCTCTAAAATTCATTATTGGAGCTAGTTTTAATTTAGCTTTATTATCTCCATTTTTTATTTTATAATATATTCCAACTGTATTTTTACCATATTCCATACATATCATTTTTGTTATTTCTGTATTTTCTATTTTATATTTAAATATTGGTACATAGTCTTTCTCGAAACTAATCTGATTTTTATACCCACTTGATATGTAATCTTTACAAACGTTTGTATATAATTGATGTTCTACATTATTAATTTCTATACTTTCGTCTAATTTTGAAAAAACTAAAAATCTTCTTGCTGGAGGAGTAAGTGGAGCAATTAATAACCCATGATACTTTCTTGTGTTTGCACCTATAATAGTTGAAGATGCAAATCCACCTATTCCATTAGTTATAATCCATTCTTTTTCTAATCCTTCTTCTAAAGTTAATTTGTCTTTTGAAAACTTCATATTTTCCTCCCATTATCTTTCGTTAATCCCACTTTACTTTTTGCAATTTTTCTAACATTTCTCTTCTTATTTGGTCTACAGTTTTTGTTTCGAAATTTTCTTGTATTTTATCTAATCTTTGATTTGTATTTTCTTCTTTTTCTGTTTCTTTTGATTTATCTATATTTTTTTCTTCCACATATTGTGTTCTTAATTTGTCTATCTTATTTATATATTCTTTTTTCTCTATATCAATTTTATTTACAATTGGTTTTTCTATTTTGTTCTTTATTTGTACTTCTTGTACAGGTTTTTCTTGTGACTTTTTAGATTGCTTTCTGGTTATTTTTATTTCATCTTTAACAATATTATCTTTTCTATTATTTTTCTTTTTGTTAACTTTATTAACATCTTTTCCTAATATATTCTCTTCTAGGCTTTTTTCTAACTTTTTACTTATTATTTCTTCTGGTACTTTTTCTTTTATTTTTATAACTCTTTTTGGTTGTCTTTTTTCATATTTGTTAAATTTCTCATCTGCTTCTTTTATTGATGCTATTCTATCTTTATATTTATTTGAAAATTTACTCTTGCCCCTAATTCTTTTTTCCCTTTTACTTGTAGATTTACTACTTTTCTTTAATTTTTCAATTCTTTTATCTGATTTTAATTTTGTATTCATCATCATGAATTGAGGATCATTTTGCTTATCTTTATATTTCAAATCATCACATATTATTTCGATTATTGATGCTGCAACTAGTATAGGGTTATGTCTTATATATTCATCTGTAACTGTTGATAAGTTTCTTTGCAGATATGTTATGCCTTTGTTTTTTACATCATCTATATTTTGTTCTACTAATTCTGCACCTTCCATATTATATTTTTTTATAAACTCAGGAACAACCTCTCCTGTATCATATAAACAATAATCAATAATTCCTTCTCCGCAATGGTCTATTAATGCATTAATATGATCACTTAAATTATAATTATCAGTCTGTCCTGGCTCAGTCATAATATTACTTACATATATTTTTATTGCCTTACTTTCTTTTATTGCTTTTGAAACACCACTTACTAATAAATTAGGTATTACATTAGTATATAAGCTTCCTGGTCCTATTATTATACTATCTGCCTCTTTTATAGCATCTAACACACCTGGTGCTGGTCTACAATTTGAAGGATTTAAGAAAATTCTATTTATTGAAGTTACTTTATCATAAACAACCTCTGGTATTCTTTCTTTTTCTTCAACTATATATCCATTAGCAAGTTCTGCACATATTTTCATCTCATCTAAAGTTACAGGTATAACCTTCCCAACCATATTAAATACTTCATTACTATTTCTTATCGAATCAGTAAAATCTTTATTAATATCTAACATTGCTGAAAAATAAATATCTGAAAATGATAGGTCTTTTAATTTACCATTATTAAATTGATAGTTTAATAAATTTCTTACATTATCACTTTTTTCTGATAAAGCTATTATACTATTTTTTATATCATCTAATGGCAATAATTTCATGGCTTGCCTAGAAACTGATGGTTCTTTACCATAATCAGAAACTGCAACAATCGCTGTTATATTACTTGTATAGTCTTTTAAGCCTTCTAAAACTGTATCTATTCCTGTTCCTCCGCCTATAACAACTATATTAGGTCCTTTATGATAAATTTTCTTATTAAATATTAATGAATTTACATTCACATTATTTTTATTTTGCATTCTTTCATCAGTTGCTTCTATCATTAATTCTAAATTTCTTTTATTAATAAATACAATTCCAATTACTATAAATGTAAAACCTAGCACAAAAGCTCCTACAATTTTTCCAATCGTAAGAATTTCTAAATCTAACTCTTTAGATACTAATACTTCTGACATACCATAACATGCTAAAATTATTCCTATAAGCATCAAAAACATCCATCTTTTCATTTTGGTACTAGATTTAAACCATTGTAAAAATCCATTCATTTTAAATATCATTCCTTTACTTTTTTATTCTCCAAGCACTTCAATTTCAAGCTCAATTATCTTTCCTGTATTTTTAAAGACTACTTCTTTTGTGTATTCTATTAAATCTAATATATCTTTTGCTGTTGCATTACCTCTATTTATAATAAAACCTGCATGTTTATCAGAAACTTGTGCATCTCCTATAGTATATCCCTTTAACCCACATTTGTCTATAAGTTGTGCCGTTATAAAATCATTCCCTCTTTTAAATGTACTACCAGCATTTGGATACTCTATTGGTTGTTTTTCTTTTCTAAATTTTAAGTTTTTATCCATTTCTAATTTTATTTGGTTTCTATTTCCTTTATATAATTTCAATTGCGTTGCTAGAATTATATATTGCTTTTTGCTAAATATACTGTTCCTATATTCAAATTGATGTTCTTTATTATCTATTGTATGTATATTTCCATCCAAGTCTATATACGTTGTTTTTGTAACTATATCTTTCATTTCATTTCCGTGTGCACCTGCATTCATTCTTATTGCACCACCTATAGTTCCTGGTATACATGATGCAAATTCAAATCCTGTTATACTATTTTGTAAAAGTTTTTGTGCTAAAGTTCCTAATTTAACTCCACTTTCAACATTGACTAAAACCTCATCATCATTTTCTTTTATATCTATTGAATTTAAATCCAGTTTTAATACAATTCCTCTAATACCTTTATCTTTTACTAATATATTAGTTCCATTACCTATTACATATATTGGTAATTTAGTAGTTTTAGCTTCTTTTAATACATATTGTAATTGTTCTATAGAATCAATAACTATAAATATGTCTGCATTACCACCAACTTTAAAAGACGTATGTTTACTCATTGACTCATTTAAACTAATTTTTATATTATTTTCTTGTATTTTTTTTACAAAACTTTTTGTCATAGAACCTCCAAAAATTTTATAATATCATATTTATTCACTTTATTATATACTTATTTAAATTTTTGTTACTGAACTCGTTCCACATCCATTAAACATATAACTTGTATTTGTACCA
>CAOPQH010000083.1 GCA_948505485.1 uncultured Clostridia bacterium | reverse complement strand
ACCAGGCTTTCCTGGTAATTTTTTTAATTCTTCTTCGATATTGAACATTTTTACTCCTACAACTTATACTATACAACATTTGTAATAAAAAAACAAGTAAACAATTTAAAATTTTATCTCAATACTTGCAACTTTTTGTATGTTGATGTAATATAATAAAAGTAATTGAAAGTTAAATAATAAAAATTTTTTAAGAAAGGAGTTATATTTTAATAATAAAGCGCCAGGACAATTTTATATTGTTGACGAGGTCTAAAGTTATCGAAATATTCGGCGGATGCTTTAGTGGCATGTTACTGTCATAGATATTAATAAAAAACAATAGTAATATTGTAACAAATTTAATATTAGTAACTATTATTTGTATACTTTCAATTCCAATATAAATTTTAAGGAGGATTTTAAAATGTGTGGAATTGTTGGTTATATAGGAACCAAAAAAGCTAGTCCTATTCTTATTAATGGACTTAAAAAATTAGAGTATAGAGGTTATGACTCTGCTGGTATCTCTACTATTGAAGAAAGTGAAATATCTATTTTGAAGGATAAAGGTAGAGTTAAAAATTTAGAAAATTTAGATGGTATTAATAATCTAAAAGGAACTGTTGGTATTGCTCATACTAGATGGGCTACTCATGGTAAACCTTCAAAATCTAATTCTCATCCTCATATGGATAATAGTAAATCTTTTTCTGTTGTACATAATGGTATAATAGAAAATTATAAAGAACTTAGAGATTTCTTACAAAATAATAATTATAAATTTTATTCAGATACTGATACAGAAGTTATACCAAATTTAATACATTATTATTATAATAAAGAGAATAATTTTTTAAAATCAGTTAATTTAGCGTGCAATGATTTAAAGGGTAGTTATGCGATAGAAGTAATATTTAAAGATATGCCAAATAATATGATAGTTGCAAAAAAAGATAGTCCTTTAGTTATTGGAAAATCAGATGATGAAACTTTTATTTCTTCTGATATACCTGCATTAATATCTTTTACTAATACTTTTTATTTTTTAAATGATACGGAAATAGCTGTTATTTCTAAAGATGATATTTCTTTTTATGACAGCAATTTAAATAAAATATCTAAAGATTTAACAACAGTTGAATTATCTTCTGATAGTGCTGATAAAGACGGATTCGAAGATTATATGTTAAAAGAAATTTATGAACAACCAAAAGCAGTTAGAGAAACAATCGGAACTAGTTTAAATGGAACTAATATTAATTTTGAAGGTTTATCTCTTTCTAAAGATTATTTATCAACAATTAATATGATTTATATTGTTGCTTGTGGTACAGCAATGCATGCTGGATTAGGTGTAAAATCAAATTTTGAGACTTTATGCAATATTCCAGTTGTTGTAGATGTTGCATCAGAGTTTAGATATAGAAAACCTTTAATTAATGAAAAAACCCTTTGTATTTATATAAGTCAATCAGGAGAAACAGCTGACACTATTGCTGCATTGAAGTTAGCTAAATCTAAAGGTGCAAAAACAATAGCAATAACTAATGTTATAGAAAGTTCTATTACTAGAGAAGCTGATTACTATGTATATACTCATGCTGGACCTGAAATTGCTGTTGCTTCTACTAAAGCTTATACTTCACAAATTGTACTATTAAATATTATGGCACTTTATTTCGCTGAAATTTTAAATAGTTCTTCTAAAGATAGAATTGAAAATATTAAAAAAGAAATTTTAAAGTTGCCTGAAAAACTTGAAAAAACATTAGAAGATGTTTCAGATATAAAAGAACTTGCTAAAAAAATATACTCTAAAAAGGATATGTTTTTCTTAGGTAGAGGTATTGATTATACTGTTGCTCTTGAAGGGTCTTTAAAATTAAAAGAAATTACTTATATTCATTCAGATGCATATGCTGCTGGTGAGTTAAAACATGGTCCTATCGCCTTAATTGAAAAAGGTGTACCTGTTATAAGTATTTTAACAAATCCTACTTTAGTAGAAAAAACTATAAGTAACGTACAAGAGGTTATTACTCGTGGTGCTACAAGTATAATAATTACAAATCAATCTCTTGATTGTTCTAATTTTGATAATATAATTAATATTCCAGAAACATCTGCTCTTTTATCTCCAATAGTATCTGTTGTTCCTTTACAACTACTAGCATATTATGTTTCAAAAGAAAAAGGATTAGATGTTGATAAGCCTAGAAACTTAGCAAAATCAGTAACTGTTGAATAATATATAAAGTAAAAAGAGGTAAGTTAAAAACTTCAACTTACCTCTTTTTTACTATTTTTATAACTGTTTACCTTACTCCTTTTCTGAAGTATTCTCGAATGGAATCTTTACTCCAAATCTTCTCATTTTGTTTATTTCGTAAACTGTTTTGCCAAAAGAAACTATTAATGTGGCTACATATTTTGCACTGCAATTCATTTTAAGCAAATATTCAATGCCATTACCTTCTTTATGCATATACGTTACTGTTTTTTTGCTTAATTCCTCTTCTGTAATAAAATGTATTTCGATGTTTTCTTCAGCTTCATACATTACCATGATCTGATACCAAATTTCATCTGTATCAGCATCATCCTCTGCCACAATGTAACATTCTCTAATTCCATTTGTTACGTATTCTATGGCATCTTTTACTCCCTTTATTGAGAGGATTTTCTCTACTTTAAACATAAGCACTGTATGTTCGTTTTCTTTTGCACTTTCATCCAATGCTTTTAAGTACATTGGATTAGTTGCCCTACGGTCAAAAATGTCTACGATGTTAAAGTATTTTGCCATGTCCGGAATTCTTTGATGTAGTTCCTTTCCATCACATATTAGAAGGACATCAATTTTGTCCTTCCATACCGCCATATCATTCAGATATAAATCTGATGATTTTTTTGGCTTATTTGTGAAAACTCCAACCAACCGCATATCTTCGGTTGCCAGAATTTCTTGCTTTATTTGCGAAAAATATTTATCATTTTCGCAAATTGCCACTCTTAGTTTTTCCATTTTTTATACCTCCTGTACATATTTATATACAAAAATCATGTTATTGTTGCTTCGCTATTATATTACATTATGTAGAGTTTGTCAATTTTTTAGCATATTATTATTTTAATCAATACTAATACAACCGCTCCTGGAACTCCTAATATTCCTATTAAAATAGATGTGTATAAATTTAATCCTATATGAAATCCAAAATTAGCTCCTATTATATTAATTACATATATTAAAATTCCTCCAAGTATTGAATTTAAAATCAATTTTAATACTTTTTTTATTGGAACTATAAAAAGTCTTCCTATTATACATATAAGGCATATACACGATAAAAATATTATTGCATTTTGGTCCAATTAAACCACCTCATAAAATTCATTAATAAATTATTATGATATGGTTTGGACAAATATTACACAGCTTCATTATTTTCTAAATTTTCCCTTATATCAATTTCATTTATCATATCTAAAACTAAACCCTTTTCTTTAGCTTCTTTTATTAGTGAGCTTAATTTTGCTTGACCTGCTTTTATTTTATATGCAAAAAAATCTACTAATTCTGGATCTGCATATTCAAAATTAGTATTTGCATTTTTTAATTCTTCTTTAGTTCTGATTATATCTTCAAATAATTGTTTTTTCTTCTCTTCTTCTGTTTTGTCAATAATTAGCTGTTCTTTTATATATTCATCTCGCATAAAATTCTCCCTTTTATTTTATTTTTATTCATTATATTTTATTCAATATTGATACTTTATATGCAATTAATGTAATAATTATAATTTTATTTTTAATTTGTATTATATTTATATTTTATAAATTTTTATTAAATATTAAATTTTATATTGCTAATTAAATTCACTATCTTTTTGTATTTTATTGATAATTGTTACAAATTGTTATATAATGCAGATGTCAAATTTTTATTTGGAGGTTATTTATGATTGATATAAAATTTTTAAGAGAAAATCCTGATATAGTTAAAGAAAATATAAAGAAAAAATTTCAGAATAATAAATTAATTTTAGTTGATGAAGTTATTGAATTAGATATAAAAAATAGGCAAGCCAAATTAAATGGTGATAATTTAAGAGCTGAAAGAAAATCTTTAAGTGCTCAAATCGGAATGCTTATGAAGTCTGGTAAAAAAGATGAAGCTGAAAATATAAAATCAAAAGTTAATGAAATAAATGATAAGCTTGAAGAAAATGAAAAATTAGAAAATCATTATGCTGAAGAAATTAAATCTAGAATGATGAGAATTCCTAACATTATGCATGAATCTGTTCCTATAGGAGAAGACGATTCTAAAAATATTGAAATTCAAAAATATGGTGACCCTATAGTGCCTGATTATGAAATTCCATTTCATGGTGAAATACTAGAAAACTTAGGTGGTATAGATTTAGATAGTGCTAGACGTGTTGCTGGAAATGGATTTTATTATATGATAGGAGATGTTGCTAGACTTCACTCTGCAGTTTTAACATATGCAAGAGATTTTATGATTAATAAAGGTTTTACATATTGTATTCCTCCTTATATGATTCGTTCAAATGTCGTTAATGGTGTTATGAGCTTTGAAGAAATGGATGCAATGATGTATAAAATTGAAGGTGAAGACTTATATTTAATAGGAACAAGTGAACATTCAATGATTGGTAAATTTCAAGATCAAATTTTAAAAGAAGAAAATTTACCATATACAATGACATCTTACTCTCCTTGTTTTAGAAAAGAAAAAGGCGCTCATGGTATAGAAGAACGTGGTATTTATAGAATACATCAATTTGAAAAACAAGAAATGATTGTAGTTTGTAAGCCAGAAGATTCATGGGAATGGTATGATAAAATGTGGTCTTATACTGTTGAGTTTTTTAGAAGTATGAATATTCCTATTCGTACTTTAGAATGTTGTAGTGGTGATTTAGCTGATTTAAAAGCTAAATCTTGTGATGTAGAAGCATGGTCTCCAAGACAACAAAAATACTTTGAAGTTGGAAGTTGTTCTAATTTAACAGATGCACAAGCTAGAAGATTAGGAATTAGAATAAAAGGTGAAAATGGAAATTATTTTGCACATACATTAAATAATACAGTAGTTGCACCACCTCGTATGCTAATTGCTATATTAGAAAATAATTATCAACCTGATGGTAGTGTAATAATTCCTGAAGTTTTAAGACCTTATATGGGTGGATTAGACCATTGCGTTTTACATAATAATATGATATAATTTTGTACGTAGTAAGTTTTGAGGTAACCTTTATTGTAACTAAAAACATGTTGCCACCTAACTTACTTAAAAGTAGAAGCTCATAGAAATTTATTTCTATGGGCTTTTGCTTAATTATAATATATGATATAATTACTTTAAAAAAATATATAACTGTGTTATTATAAAATCTAGTGGCGGTCTTAGTTTAAAAGAATGCAAGCTCTTTTTAAACTATGTGTGCCTTGAGAAAAAAGCGAGACGAGAAAGGAATGAATTTTTTATGATAGTTAAAAATCCAAATTTTGAAATTTCTGCAGTTAGCCCAAAGCAATATCCAAAAAATAACTTGCCTGAAATTGTTTTAGTGGGGAAATCTAATGTAGGAAAATCAAGTTTTATAAATACGATGATAAACAGAAAACGTTTAGCTAGAACAAGTAGTGAGCCTGGTAAAACTAGACAAATCAACTTTTATAATATAGATAATCAATTTTATTTTGTTGACTTACCTGGTTATGGTTATAGCAAAATGTCAAAAGTTGAACAAGAAAAAGTTGGAGCATTTATTGAAGAGTATCTTTTTAATAGAGAGCAAATTGCTTTAATAATTTTTTTAATTGATATTAGACATTCTCCTTCTGCAAATGATAAACTTATGTATAATTACGTTATTAGCTCTAAATTACCTTTTATAATATTAGCTAACAAAGCTGACAAAATTGCTATAACTAAAGTTGAAAATAGCGTAAAAGATTTACAAAAAGAAATTAACCCTATTGGAGATGCTATTATACTTCCATTTTCTTCTGAAAGAAAAATTTATAAAGATGATGTTTTTAATATTATAGAAAAATATATAACAATATAATATTTTTATTATAAAAAAGCCATATGTGTGCATAGCACTTTTCATTAATATTATAGAGAAGTCACGCTTGTCAATAGTGTTTTTCCAAATTGTAGAGAAGCCATGCGTGGTGATAGCACTTTTCAAAATTATAGAGTAGTCACGCGTGTGTATAGC
>CAOPQH010000082.1 GCA_948505485.1 uncultured Clostridia bacterium | reverse complement strand
CGTTTTTCTTTAAATTTTCAACCCATTCAATTGTACCTTCTGGAAAATTTTGGTCATAATCTATTAAAGTATTATCTACATCTAATATTAATGCATTTATATTATTTTCTTTTAATAATTCTATAGTTATCTCTTTTATATTATTTAATATAATATTTGGATATAAAATCATATTCTCCTCCGTTTATACTTTTGCTATTATATATTATCAATATGTATTGTTTTTGTCAATCTTTCCTATTTTTCTATAATAATTGTAACTGGTCCATCATTTAATAAATTAATTTGCATATCAGCCCCAAATATTCCTGTTTGTACATTTGGTATTTCTTTTTTGCATCCTTTTATAATATATTCATATAATTCATTTGCTTTTTGTGGCTTAGCTGCCTGTGTAAATGATGGTCTATTACCATTACTACAATCTCCATATAATGTAAATTGCGAAACTAATAAAAGTTCTCCATTTACATCTTTAATAGATAAATTCATTTTTTCATTTTCATCTTCAAAAATTCTTAAATTTATTAATTTTTTAATTAGATAGTCTGCTTCTAATTTTGTATCTGTCTCTTTTATTCCAATTAAAACTAAAAATCCCTTTTGTATACTTCCAACTGTCTTTTTATTAACATCTACTTTTGCATTTTTTACTCTTTGAATAACAAATTTCATAACTTCACCTCATTATAATTATATATAACATATATTAATTTTTCAATAAAAACAATGTAATTATTATAGACATTTATAAAATTTATTGATAAAATCCATAATATAAACAAAGGAGGAATTAATATGTCTACACCACATAATAATGCAAAAAAAGAGGATATTGCTAAAACTGTAATAATGCCAGGAGATCCACTTAGAGCTAAATATATAGCAGAAAATTTTTTAGAAAACTATACTTTAGTTAATGATGTAAGAGGTATGCTAGCATATACAGGATTTTACAAAAATAAAAAAATAACAATTATGGCTTCTGGAATGGGAATGCCAAGTATGGGAATTTATTCATATGAATTATATAAATTTTATGATGTTGAAAATATTATTAGAATTGGATCATGTGGAGGATACAAATCAAACTTAAATTTATTTGACATTATACTTTCAGAAGGAGCATATTCAGAAGGAAATTTTGCTCTTACCTTAAACAATGATGATTGTCATTACGCTAAATCAAATAAAAATCTTAATAAAATTATATCAGAAACTGCAAATAAGCTTGAAATAAATTTAGTAAATGGATCTACCGTTTGTAGTGATGCATTCGATGTTTATATGACAGATGTTAATCAGTTTTTAGAAAGACTGCCCAAAGAACTTAATATAGTTGGCGCTGAAATGGAAGCATTTGCACTATTTTATGTTGCAAATATGCTAAACAAAAATGCTGCTTGTTTAATGAGTGTTGTTGACTCTAGATTTATAGATAAAATTGCAACTACAGAAGAAAGAGAAAAAGGATTAAACAATATGATAAAAATAGCTTTAGAAGCAACTTTAAAACTATAATAACCACACGTTCCAATAGTATTATTTATATCGTAGAGTAGCCATGCGTGGTGATAGCGTTTTTTAAAACTATAGAGTAGTCACGCGTGTCGATAGTGTTTTTCTTTTGAGCCTGCCGAAAAAGAAAACACCCTATCGACAGGTAGCTTGACGGCTATAAAATAGTAAAATCATTGGAGTACGGGCGATTGCTAATCGCCCCTACATTTCTCTACTATTCTAATTTATCGTTATAGTTATTTTTATAACCCTTTCTTGGTATTTTGTTAAAAATTGGTGGCTACAAAATAAAGAATTCAGTATAAATTAATATACTGAACCTTTTTTATTTTTTTATAGACAATATTTTATACTGTATTGCCCCATCTGGAGCATTAACCTCTACAACAGCATTCTTCTTAGCTCCTAATAATGCAGAACCTAAAGGTGACTCATTAGATATTTTATTTTCTGTTAAACTTACCTCTGTAGAGCCTACTATTGTATATTCTATCTCTTCATTAAATTCCATATCTAAAACTTTTACAACATTTCCTACTTGAACTGTTTTTGTATCTATTTCTGATTCATCTATTATTTTTGCATATCTTAATTTATTTTCCAATTCTGATATTTTAACCTCATTTTCTGATTGAGCTGTTTTTGCTTCATCATATTCAGAATTCTCTGATAAGTCTCCAAATCCTAATGCTATTTTTATTCTTTCTGCAATTTCTGCTCTTTTTTCTGTTTTTAGATATTCTAAATCCTTTTCTAATTTATTATATCCTTCTTGTGTTAATAAAACTTCTTTCTCTTCCATTTTATTGTCTCCTCTCATTTTTTGTATTATTGTTTTATATATTAAAGCAGAATTTATATTTTGTCAAGTCTTTTAATCTTTAAATAATTGTTTTCCGTCTTTAATATAATCAATACCTGAAAATACCGTTGCTATAACTGATATTATCATTAAAATAGTTGATATAAAATTAAATATAAACCAAAATCCTATAAGTTCACCCGAAAAGCACTTAGCAAAACTATTTATATCTATAAAAGCTAATATAATTGCAAACATCTGAGTAACTGTTTTTAATTTTCCCCATTTCGATGCTGCTATAACTTTTCCTCCTTTTTCTACAGCAATCAGTCTGTATCCTGATACTATAAATTCTCTTGTTAATACTATTACTGGTATCCATCCTGGTAATCTATTCATTTCAACTAAAACTATCATTGCTGTTAAAACTAATATTTTGTCAGCTAGTGGGTCTAAGAATTTTCCAAATGTTGTAATTTGATTTCTACTTCTTGCAATATATCCATCTAATTTATCTGTAATTGATGCTATTATAAAAACCAAATCTATAAGTATCAATTGATATTGTATTCCTTGCCAATCTCCATCTATTTTAAAGAATGTTATTAATATTATTATTGGAACTAATATAATTCTAAATATAGTTAATTTATTAGCTAAATTCATATTATCCCCCTATTTTAATAATTGTAATGCTTTTTGTAATTGTGTATCTTTACTTTTTTCAATAATAAATTTATTTTTTTCAGTTTCTGGTAATTCAACTTTTTCGTCTGGCTCAATACCTACTTTATTAATTTTTGTCTTATTTGGTGTAAAATATTCTTCAGTTGTTATTTTTAATCCACTACCATCATCCAATGTCAAAAACTCTTGTATAACACCTTTTCCATATGTTGTTGTTCCAACTATTTTTGCTTTTCCTAAATCTTTTAATGCACCTGCAAGTATTTCTGAAGCACTTGCTGTATTTTTATTTACTAAAACTACTATTGGTACATCTATTATAGGATTCTCTTTTGCTTTTGTAATATCTTCTTTGTTGTTTTTATCTACTGTAATTAATTCTATAGAATCTTTATCTACAATATAATCTATTATTTTTGTAGCCTCTTCAACAAGTCCTCCTCCATTATTTCTTAAGTCTATTACTAATGATTTAATATTTTTAGATCTTAATTCTTCATATTTTGCTTTAAAATCTGTTGCAGTATTTTCTCCAAAACTTGTTAATTCTATATATCCTGTATTATTTTCTAAAACTTCTGAAGTTACTGGGTTAGTATTTATTGTTGACCTTTCTATTTCAAAATGTAATGTTTCTGTACCTCTTAATATTTCTAAATTTACTTTTGATCCTTCTTCTCCTTTTATTTTAGCAGAAGCAACTGTCATATCTTCTGATTTATATTCTTCTCCATTTACTTTTATTATTAAGTCTCCTGGCAAAACTCCAGCTTTTTCTGCTGGGCTATTTTTAATTGGTGATAAAACTTCAATTCTATCTTTTTCAGCATTCTGAATCATATAAATTCCTATGCCTACAAAATTACCCATTATATCTGCCTTATAGTCTTCCATATCTTCTTTAGATACATATTCTGAATATTTATCATCTAATGCTTCAATATACCCTTTTATTGCTCCTTCTTCTAATTTTTCTTCATTTATTTCTCCAAGATAGTATTTGTCAATTAATGTTTTGTATTTAGATAATTTGCTATTTATATCAACTTTTTTATTGTCTACAATTTTTATTTCTCTATTAGTAGAAGACATATCTCCACCAAATGACTTATACATAGCGATACTAGTAATCATGAATGTTATGAAAGCAGTTAAAACTACTAACATTATTACTTTAAATACTTTTTCTAATTTTCTTTCTTCGTTTTCCATAAATTCAACTCCAATCTTATATTTATATATACTTCATAAATTGTAATTTAGAAGTAAATAAATTTAATTTATTATTATAACAATAGTGGGCTGATTAATATTTTTAATCAAGCCCTCATTTAAACTTTATTTTAATTATGGTAAATAAGACATTGGATTTACTCTATTTGAATATGTACCTGGACTTTTTCTAACTTCAAAGTGTAAATGTGGTCCTGTTGAATTTCCTGTTGAGCCAACTCTCATTATTTGCTGTCCTTGCGTTACAGTTTGGCCTGCGTGTACTGAAATTGATCCTGCTTGTCCATGTGCATATAATGTATATAATCCATTATAATGAGCAATTATAACATAATTTCCATAACTAGTTCTTAATGCTTGTGTTGTTACTACATAACCATCTGCAACAGCATATACAGGTTTTCCACTTATTCCTGATCCACTAAAATCTACAGCTCCATGATATCTACCACTGCTATAGTACATTCCAGTAGTTACAGAATATCCTTTAACTGGTCTTATAAATCCACTTGGATTTTTACCGCCTGATGATGAACCAGAAGAATTAGATGAATTTCGTTGTTTTCTTGCTTTTTCTATTGCTGCCTGTGCAACTCTAATTTTAGCATCTATAGCTTTATTGTCTTGTTGCAATTGTTCTATTTTCTTTTCTATTTCTTTTTCATCTTCTGATAACTCTTGAACATATTCATTTTTCTTTGCTTTCGCAGATTTTAGTTGAGTTTGTTTAGCACTTTTAGTTGACTTTGTTGTAGTCAACTCATTTTGGCTTGTCTCTAATTTCTTTTTTTCTTCCTCTATTTTATTTTTTTGAGCTTCGATTTTTTCTAACAATTCTGTATCATAAGAAGCTAATTCGGAAACTAAAAAGTAGTTAGATAATACATCTGCTAAACTCTCTGAAGAAAGAACAAAATCTAGATATGTAGTTTCTCCATTTTCATACATTGTAACTAATCTTTCATTTAATAATTCTTGTTGCTCATCATATTCTTTTTTAGCTTTTTTTATTTCTTCTTCTGATTTTTTAATTTGTCCAGATAATGTTGTTATTTTTCCATTTAACTCTTCTATCTCTGTTTCATAAGTATTTATTTGATTAGAGATTTGCTCTATTTCTGTTACCGTCTTAGATTTAGTAGCTTGTACATTTTTTAAGTCTTGTTGCTGTTGTTTTATTTCTTTATTATTTTCTTCTTTTTCGCTATTTAATTCTGTCGTACTTGTAGCGAACACCATACTTGTTTGAAATAAAAATATTAAAATTACAATTACTGATATTATCTCGTGTATTATTTTTTTCATTTTTCCTCCTCAGACATGTATTTATGTCCTTATATTTTTCATAAATTTTTAAAATACATTTATTGCATTATAGTTTCATTTGTATTGTTTGTATTATTTGTTGTATTATTTTCTTGTTTTGAATTATCTAAATTATTTTCCTTTGATGTTATATATGGCATAGGATCTACTACTTTGCCATCTACTCTAACTTCAAAATGTGCATGTGGTCCTGTTGAATACCCTGTTGATCC
Organism: uncultured Clostridia bacterium; assembly: GCA_948505485.1. Lineage (GTDB taxonomy): Bacteria > Bacillota > Clostridia > TANB77 > CAG-508 > CAG-269. The sequence goes on along the minus strand of CAOPQH010000082.1, from coordinate 482 downwards.
TACTTTTAATACTATATCACCTTTTTTTACTTGTTGTCCTACTTCAACCATAATTTGTGATCCATGTGCATATAATGTTGAAATACCTCCACCATGATCTATAATAACCATATTGCCATATGCTCCATTATAAGATGCTTTAGTTACTGTTCCATCATTTGCTGCAACAAAATTTGCTCCAAGTGGTGCTCCCACATCAACTCCTGTATGTAATTTATAAACTCCTGTTATTGGATGTGTTCTCATTCCATACTTAGAAGTAATTTTGGTATATCCTGGAATTGGCCATGCCATTACTCCACCTATATACTCAGGATTTATCTGATTTTCAGCTAACAATTTTATTTCATTTTCTACTTCTTGAAATTGTCTTTGATATTCGTCTATTTGAGATTGTATTGTTTTTTCATCTTCTGACAATTTTGATATATAATTTTCTCTTATTATTTCTTCTTTATCTATACTACTTACTCCTGATGTAT
>CAOPQH010000081.1 GCA_948505485.1 uncultured Clostridia bacterium | reverse complement strand
AGATTATTATTTTTAATATTATATTGAATCTGTATTAGCATTTTCTGATTTGTTATAATTTAATTTTTGTATCTTATCTATTTTTTCAATTGCTTGGTCATATTGTTTAGCTTTTTGGGCAATTCCTTTTCTAAATTTAAGCATTCTATTTCTTGATGTCTCATAATTAGTTGTTTCTTCTTCTATATTTTTTTCCCCTTCTGGTAGTGCTAATTGTTTTTTTCCTAATTTATAAGAAAATCTAGAATTAATTTTATCTTTAATACTAATATATCCTATTTTTTGTGTGATATCTTTATCCTTTTTTTGATATTTATACATTATTTTAGCTACATCTTTGTTTTCTTTTTGCTTTTCATCAAATACATATAGAATTGGAATTTTACTATTTAACTCTATATAATTCTCTAGTTTTTCTGAATTAGATTTTAATATTTCAAATATTATTGGATTTAATTTAGAAGAAAATTCTTTACTTTCTCCCGTTTTTTCATTAGTTAGTATATATTCTTCTTTTTTTATTTTGTACTTTCTAAATATCTTCGGTTTTCCTTCCCAAACAATATCTCTTATATTGTCAATGTGCCCTTCTTTTCCATCAAATATATATGATACTTTATTTTGATATGGGAAAATTGTAATTATATCTTTTTCATTTATTTTATGTTTTTGAATTTTTTCTGTAATTGTATTGCTTTCTTGTGTTATCTCATTTTCTATATTGTTTTTCTTATCTTCTTCTGCCTTTCTTAAACTTTCTTCTAAAGCCTTTTGTGCTTTTTCTTGTTCTATTCTTTCTTCTTCAAGTTTTTGCTTTCTTATTTCTTCTTGTTTTTCATATTCTATTCTCTTTTGTTCTTCTTCTTTCATCATTTCTTTAACTTTGTCTGTTGTAAATCCTGTTTTGTTTTCGAAGTCTGATAAGTTTTCTTCATATAATGCTTTTACCTTTTTAATTTTGGCTAGTTCTTTCTTTGCCTTTTCATATTTTTGGGTCATCTTTTGCATTTCGTCAGAATTAGTAGCATTTCCATTTGAATCATATTCATATCTAAAGTTTCCTATATTTGTTTTGATTTTTTTTATTTTCTCATTTATTTTTTTTATATCTTTTTGAATTTCATCTTGTTTTTTTATTAATGCTTTCATTACTTGCATATTTAAGTCTTTTTCTTTTAAGTTCTTGATTTGTTCAAGTGTTAATTCTGGATTTATTACGGATTTATCTTGTAAGTCTTCTGTATCTTCTTCTTTTTTTCTTCGCATTGACGTATATTCGTTTAAAATGCTTTGTATCTCTTTTTCTTTATCTTTCACGTATTTCCTCCTTCTCAAAATAACTATATTATTTTGATAATATACCACTTGTAACACATTATATCATTGTTGTTTTTTTTTGGCAATCAATTTTAAATTTTGTAATTAAAATGTAATAATTAAATGTTATAAATTATCTAATGCCCTATCTGCTAGCATTTTATACTTCAATTTTTTATCTTTAATTTTCTTTTCAAGTTGTGGTAATATTCCAAAGTTTGCATTCATTGGTTGGAATTTCTCATTATATGTAGAAATATATTTAGATAATGCTCCTATCATTGTCAATTCTGAAAATCTTAGCTTTTCTTTTTCATTATATAAATTAACAGCGTTAATTCCCGCAACTAATCCAGATGAAATAGATTCTACATAACCTTCTACCCCACTTATTTGACCTGCAAAGAATATGTTTTTATTGTTTTTTAAATTATATGTTTCATCTAATAGTTTACTAGAATTAATATACGTATTTCTATGCATTACTCCATATTTAATAAAATCTGCGTTTTCTAGTCCTGGTATTAAGCTAAAAACTCTTTTTTGTTCTCCAAATTTTAAATTTGTTTGAAATCCTACAATGTTATAAATAGTACCTTCTTCATTATCTTGCCTTAGTTGTACTATAGCGTATGGTCTTTTTCCTGTCCTTGGGTCATCAAATCCTACTGGTTTTAGTGGTCCAAATCTTAAAGTATCGATACCTCTTTTAGCCATTATTTCAACTGGCATACATCCTTCAAAAATTTCTCTTTTTTCAAATTCGTGTAATTGTACTATTTCAGCATTTATAAGTTGATTATAAAAATATTCATATTCTTCTTTATTCATTGGTAAGTTTATATAGCTTGGATTATTATTACTTTGCCTTTTCTTCCATTCTTCTATAGTTTCTTCTTTCTTCTTTTCTTGATTATATCTATCTCCAAAAAATGCTATATCAAAATTAATGCTATCTTTTAGAACTATAGGTGCTGCAGCATCATAAAAATACAGCTTATCTTCTCCTGTTATTTTAGCAATATTTTCTGATAAACTTTCAGATGTTAATGGACCTGTTGCTATAATTACTATTCCTTCTTTAGCTAGTTTATCTATATTTTTTATTTCTTCATTTATAATTTGTATCATAGGATTATGTTTTATTTCTTGAGTTATACTTTCAGAAAATTTCTCTCTATCTACAGCTAAAGCTTGTCCTGCTGGTACACTAGTTTTATCTGCTATTTTTATAAGTAATGAATCTAATTTTCTTAATTCTTCTTTTAAAAGTCCACATGCATTAGTATGAAGATTACTTTTAAATGAATTACTACATACTATTTCAGCTAAGTTTTCATTTGTATGAGCATCAGAAAACTTTTTTGGTTTCATTTCATATAACTTAACTTTTATACCTCTTTTTGCAATTTGATACGCAGCCTCACATCCAGAAAGACCTCCTCCTACTACTGTTATATAATCTTTCATTATTTTTCCTTCCCTAAATCCTCGCTTTTATTTCTTATTTCATCATATTCTTTATTTAAAGATTTAAATAATTTTTCCATCTTATCATACTCTTCTTTATTGAAATCAATTCCTTCTCTAATTATAGTATTGAATATTGATAAAATCCCTTCAATTCTTCCTTTTTCTTCTCTAATATGTTCCACTCTTAAAATTTTCCATTGTGTTATTCTGTCTTTTATTTGAGAATTTAATATTGTTTCTTTGTTATAACTTACTTCTATTTTCTGTTTATTTTTCCATTTATTCATAATAAATTTTATTCCTTCCTTACTTCACTCAATGGAACTCATAGTTATGAAAAAACTTAAATTTTTTTCAAGCTATTCTTTATTTTTATTTAAATAATTCTAATAGCTCCTCTTTTGATAATTTATTTATAAATGACATTTTAGTATCTAATACATTGTCTATCAATTCTGATTTTTTTTGTTGCAATTCATATATTTTTTCTTCAATTGTATTTTTCGTTATAAATTTATAAACTTGAACATTGTTCTTTTGACCTATTCTATGTGTTCTATCTGTGGCTTGGTTTTCAGCTGATGCATTCCACCACGGATCATAATGTATTACCATATCCGCTCCTGTTAAATTAAGTCCTGTTCCTCCTGCTTTAAGAGATATTAAAAATATTTTTATGTCTTTATTTTTGTTAAATTCATCTACCATTTCTATTCTTTCATCAACTTTTGTTGCTCCTGTTAGTTTAAAATATCTGATACTTTTTTCTTTTAACCTTTTTTCTATTATTTCAAACATTGATGTATATCCAGAAAACAATAATATTTTGTGTCCAGAATTGGTTGCATCTTCTATTATTTCTATACATTGTTCTAGTTTACTACTTCCGCCTTTATATCCTTCTATAAACAAACTTGGATGGCAACATATTTGCCTTAATCTTGTAAGCAAAGCTAGAATTTTTATTCGGCTTTGCCCATTATCATTTATTTGTAGTTCATTTGCAACTTCTTCTTTTGCTTGAGCTAAATAAGATAAATAAATTTTTTCTTGTTCTTCTTCCATCTCATTACTTAAAACTGTTAATGACTTTTCTGGCAACTCTGTTAAAACTTCTTTTTTTGTTCTTCTTAATATAAATGGTTCTATTAACATTTTTAATCTTTTCATGGCCTCTTGATCATTATCCCTTGTTATAGGTATTTCAAAGAAATTTTTAAATTTTTTGTATGTAAATAAATATCCAGGCATTATATAATCAAAAATTGACCATAATTCAGATAGTGAATTTTCTATAGGTGTTCCTGTTAATGCAAATCTTGTCTCAGCTTTTAATTGTTTAATAGATTTTGCATTTTGGGTATTACTGTTTTTTAGATATTGTGCTTCATCGGCTATAGAAAACCTATACTCATAATTTCTTTTATTGTATAATTCTATATCTCTTTTTAGTGAATCATAAGATGTAATTACTAAATCATATTTATTAACATTGTTTATTTTGTCTTTACGTTCTGATATACTTCCTCTTATTACTAATGTCTTTATTTTATCAGTAAACTTTTTAACTTCATTTTCCCAATTTAATGTGAGTGAACTAGGGCATATAACAATTGAAGCTTTTCTTTTTTCTTTGGGCGTATTTTCTATATAATTAATTAACATTGATAATATTTGTATTGTTTTTCCTAATCCCATATCATCTGCAAGAATACCTCCAAATTTGTAATTATCTAATACTGTTAGCCATTGAAAACCTATTTTTTGATAATGTCTTAGTATTTGATTCATACTATTTGGAGCTTTAATATTTTCTAATAAATCTTCTTTTTTTGTTTTGCTTACAATTTCTTTATAATCTGAATTTTTACTAATTTCTGTATTATTTAGATCTTTTAATATTTGGTTTAAGTATAGTGTTCTATAAACTGGTAATCTTATTTCTCCATCGCTTAATTCTTTGTAATTAACATCCATTCCAGTTATTAATTTGTTGATAAACTCTATATTTTTATTATCTTCTAAATTTAAAAAGCTACCATCTTTTAATCTATAAAATTTCTTTTTTAATTTGTATTGATCCATTATGTTTTTTATTTCGTCTTTATTTATATTAAATTTTGTCATATCTACTAATAAAAGATTGTTTTCAACTTTTACTCCAATGTTTCCACCTTTGTTTTGTCTGATTTGTTTAGATTTGAAATTATCAGTAACCATGATTTCAAATTTTTGTATATATGTATCTATATCATTTGATAAAAATTCATATATATCATTATTATTGGGTAATACAAATCTGTGATTTTTATTATCTAGCATAAATCCTGTTTTTCTAAACATATTTAATGCTTTTGTTTCTTCAATAATATTTCTTGAATTAATTTGTATATCTTCAATTAATGGATTAAATTCTTCATTATTGTAGTAAAACTTTACTTCTGCTATTAAATAATTACTTTTGTCAAAATCCAAAAAAACTTTTACCCCTAATTTTTTTGGTATGTATTCTTTTATTTCATCTTCTATGTCCGCATATTTTAATACCTTTCCTACTTTTGGTATTATTATTGAAAATAAAGCTGGAAGTTCTTCTTTTCCTAATAACACTTCCTTTGAGTAGTTTTTCTTAAATTCTTCTATTAGCTTTATTGTAGTTTTTGTATAATTTTCATCACATCTGTATAATTTATCTTGTTTTAGTATGTAATTATAATTTCTACCTTTCAAAATATTCATTTTAAAAATATCTACATTTGGTATTATTTTATATTCTTCCTGATTTATTTTCTTTAAATTAAATTGTATGTTTGGATTTCGTGGTACAAATTCAATTAAATTTTGAGTATAATCTTTTTCGAATTCAACTATTCTTCCTTGTAAAATTTCAAACAAATCATCTAATCCACTATTATCTATAATTATACTATTGTCATTTAATGCATTTCCATATAATCTATAATTAGAATTGGAATTAGAATTTACATATTTTATTATTTCTGCATATTTTAAAATAAATTCTAATAGTTCTTGACTATTTGCTTCAAATTCTTCTTTTTTATGTATAAATTCTAACTTTGCCCCATATTTATAGTTTTGCTTTTTTATCATCATATCATAAAAAGTAGATAATTCTTTTATTCTATACATCTTCGTTTTTCCTATTTTAAACTCTACTTTCATATCATTTGTTAATTTGTCATAAATGATGTGTGGTATTATTTTTATATTTCCAACTTGATGTGTATTTTCTTCTTCATTATCCATATTTTCAATTTCTTCGTTATAAAATGTATTTACTATGTGTTCAAAGCTTCTATATTGCGTTTTATTCTTCTTTTGAGTAGGTACATTTTTATCTGACATTTCTTTCTCCTTATCTTTCCATTTTATAGTGAAATATTATATACTACTTTTCATTTTTTTTCAAGTATTGTTACAATGTGTTTTCTATATTAGAAAGTCCGTCAAATAAAAAAGTAAATGCAATTTAAAATAGGTAAAGTATATTTTAGTCTTA
>CAOPQH010000080.1 GCA_948505485.1 uncultured Clostridia bacterium | reverse complement strand
TATAAAATAATATCTTCTGTTAAAGACTTTAATTATTTTTACTTTAAACAAATTTTAACAGATTTAATTGATTCAAAATTAGTTGGTAATTATGAAAAAGATGAAGATTATGTTTTAAAAATAACTTCAGAAGGAAAAAACGCATTTAATTTAACATCAGACTTATTACCTGGCATAGTCAAATTAAAAGCTGATAAAATATTTAAAGATGAATTATACGAAATAGAAGAAGAAGCTTCTATAGTAGCAGAATTTTTCCCAAAGAATGAAAACGACTTTATAATCAGATGTAAAATCATAGAAAATAACGAGGCTATTTTTGAAGTAAAAACTTTTGCTGGATCTAGAGATAGAGCAAAAAAAATAGTTGATAACTGGAATAATAATGCAAAAACTATATATCCTAGTATTTTAAATTTATTATCAAATGATGAAAAGCAATCAGATTAATTGATTGCTTTTTTGGTAGCGAAGGGGAGATTCGAACTCTCGACCTGCCGGGTATGAACCGGATGCTCTAGCCAACTGAGCTACTTCGCCATATATCATAACATTACTATTATACTTACATATTTAATATTTGTCAAGTAAAAAAATAGAAGAATTCTAGATTCCTCTATTTTTATTATTCCATTGTATGTTCATTATTATTCTTTTCATGTAAAATATTATTTTTTTGTTTACCTCTGTTTCTTGTTTTATTAGCATTAATGCTTTCTTTTTGACCATTTCTAAATGATTTTCCTGCATCTTTAGATGTTGTTGATGATGTTTCTAAGTTTTTTTCTAATTCTTTTACTCTCTTTTCTGATTTTTTGTTACATTTTTCTACTTCTTCAGTATCTTCTCTATCCTCTGAATTCCATAAAAATCCTAATAATAATTTTATTTTGGGTTTAATATTATTAAAATCACCTTTATCTTCTTGAACTTCTGTATTTACATTATCAAGTCCTTTTAATTTATTTTTCATATTATACCTTAAGATTTACTTAAGAATTCACCTTCCCTTTCCTTTTTATAATATAATATATAGTATATATTAACATAAAATTATATATTAGTCAAGTCTTAATTAGCTAAATTACTTGATTTATAATATTTGCACATCTTTTTGATGCAATAACTAGAAATTTATCAAATGTTATATTATTGTTGCCATTGGGTGTATCTGATATGCTTCTAATTACAACAAATGGTATTTTATCTAAATAGCATACTTGCGCTATTGCTGCACCTTCCATTTCTACAGCATCTGCTTTAAATTTATTATTTATTTTATTTTTCATTTCCTCTGATGTGCAAAAAATATCTCCTGATGCTATTACACCACTTTTTATTTTTATATCTTCAATTTTATTATTACTACAACAGTTATATATTTTTTTTACTAACATTGTATCTGATTGTATATATTCACCCACATTGCTTATATATCCCTTATTATGTCCAAATGCTGTTATATCAAAATCATGTTGTATCAATTTTTCTCCTATTACAATATCTCCTATGTTTAGTTTATCATTTAATGATGCTGCTGATCCAACATTTACTATATATTCTAAATTATAATTATCAATCAATATTTGCGTTGTTCTTGCTGCATTTACCTTACCTATTCCACTTTGAACTATCACACATTCTTTATTGTTTATATTACCTTCTATAAATATTAATTCATAAATTTGTTTCTCGGAAATATTAGTCATTATATTTTTTACTCCATTGATTTCTTCATTCATTGCTGCTATTATACCTATTTTTTTCATGATTATCACTCCTTAGCAATATATATCATATTTTTCTTTTTTTATCAATAATAAAATGCTTAAAAATTTGTACATACTGGATGTTAAAATGTTTAGCTACATATTGCCAACCATAATAGTTAGTTAAATAATCATTATTAGTTTCAATTTATACTCTTTTTAAGATTTAAACATAAAATGAACCCTCCTTATTAAACTTTATTGTCTAATAATTTGAGTTCACTTCAAATTTTGTTTACTATCTCTTTATAATTTTTCTAAAATTATTGTAAATCAACAACTGCTCCAACTTCTGAAAATTTAGCTTTTAATTCTTCTGCTTCTTCTTTTGCTACATTTTCTTTGATTGTTTTAGGAGCTCCATCAACTAATTCCTTAGCTTCTTTTAATCCTAATCCTGTAGCATCTCTAACTACTTTTATAACTTTAATTTTTTGATCTCCTGCATCTGTCAATACAATATTGAATGCTGATTTTTCTTCAGCTTCTCCTCCTGCTACTGCTCCTCCTGCTGCTGGTGCTGCAGCTGCTACTGCAGATACTCCATATTTTTCTTCTATCGCTTTAACTAATTCAGCTAATTCTACAACTGTTAAAGCATCAATTTCTTCTAACATTTTTTCTATTTTTTCACTCATTTTAAAATCCTCCTAATTTTATTTAAATTTTATTAGCAATTTAAGTTTGCAACTCTATTAATATTTAACTTAAATTAATTACAATATTTTTTATTTATATTGTTATATAAATTTGTTTTTTTTAAACTAATTAGAAACAAGTATAACAAGGCAGTCGAACTAAAAAACCGGAGGCGTACAATGGTACGTCGATGATTTTTTATGCGATGACTAACACTGTTAGACAAAGTTTATAATTCGTTTTATGCCTCAGTTTCCTTTTGTATACGTACTTGATCAAGTGCAACAGCAACTTTTGATATATTTCCAAGTAAAGCTCCTGCAAGCATTGATAATAATGTTTCTTTTGATGGTAATTTTGCTAAAGTTATAATTTCTTCTGCAGTCATTACTTTTCCATCAATAACTCCGCCTTTAATTTTGTAATAATCATTATTTTTAGTGAAGTTATATATAGCTTTTGCTGGAGATAAGTAATCTTCGTTATCCATTATAAGTGCAGTTGGTCCAACAAGTTTATCTTCTAGTCCCTCAATTTTGCATTCTTCTAAGGCTCTTTTTATAATGTTGTTTTTTATAACTTTATATTCTGAATTTGTTTTTCTAAGTTCTGCTCTTAAGTCTGTTACATCTGATACATTTATTCCTCTGTAATCTGTTAAAAGTATTAACTTAGCATCTTTCATTTTTTCTGCTAATTTAGATACTTCTTCTTTCTTTTGATTTAATATTTTTTCACTTGCCATTTCCGTTTTCACCTCCAATTAATATATTTAAATATCGGAGGTCAGAAATCTGACGTCGGAGGTCTGATATCGAAAGTATGATTTTTATTCTGACTTCTGATTTCTGACTTCTGTATTTTAAAAATCCAATCTTTATATCCTTCCAAGGTATACAAAGATTGGATTTTTCCTATTCTTTAATCATACCTCGGTAGGTCTTATTTTGCCTACTGTCTTTGGCTATTTGTGATTATTAAATTATTTTTGGTTTATATATAACCCAGGTCCCATTGTTTTACATACTGATACACTTTTTATGTATTGACCTTTTGTTGCTGCTGGTTTAGCTTTTATAATTGCATTTATTACTGTTTCATAATTTTCTTTTAACTTTTTAGCTCCAAAAGATACTTTTCCAAATCCTAAGTGTATGATATTGGTTTTATCTAGTCTATATTCAACTTTACCTGATTTTATATCATTTATTGCTTTTGTAACATCCATTGTTACTGTTCCTGATTTAGGGTTTGGCATTAAACCTTTTGGTCCTAATACTTTACCTAATCTACCAACAACACCCATCATATCTGGTGTTGCAACAATTACATCATAATCAAACCAGTTATCGTTTTGAATTTTTGGTATTAATTCTTCTGCTCCAACAAAGTCTGCTCCTGCCTTTTCAGCTTCTTCGGCCTTTGGTCCTTTAGCAAAAACTAATACTTTTTGTGTTTTTCCTGTACCATTTGGTAATACAACTGTTCCTCTTACTTGTTGATCAGCATGTTTTGAATCAACACCTAATTTTACATGTAATTCTACAGTTTCATCAAATTTTGTTTTTGGCATTTTTTCTATAATATCTAATGCCTCATCAATTTCATATTCTTTGTGTGTATCAATTAATTTTGCACTTTCTGCATATCTTTTTGATAATTTTTTCATTTTTCCCTCCTTTGGTTCTATCGAATACTTTAGTATTCTCCCAATATATTTAAAATAATTATTCTGTAACAACTATTCCCATTGACCTAGCTGTTCCTTCTACCATACTCATTGCTGTTTCTAGTGATGCAGCATTTAAGTCTGGCATTTTTTGTTCTGCTATAGCTTTTACTTGCTCTTTTGTTATTTTTGCGACTTTTTCTTTATTAGGTACACCTGATCCTTTTTCGATTTTAATAGCTTTTTTTATTAAAACTGCAACTGGTGGTACTTTTGTAATAAAATCAAAAGATTTATCCTTATATACAGTTATAACAACTGGTATTGTCATTCCTGGTTGATTTGCTGTCTTATCATTAAATTCTTTAACAAATTGCATAATATTAACACCACTTGATCCTAATGCTGGTCCTACTGGTGGAGCTGGTGATGCTTTTCCAGCTTCAATTTGTAACTTAATTATATTTGATATTTCTTTCTCTGCCATTTATATTGGCACCTCCTTCATATTCGCTTTATATTTTTTAATAATATTTATTTTATTATTTTACTTTTTGAACTTGTGCAAATTCTAATTCAACTGGTGTTTCCCTTCCAAACATTGAAACAGAAACTTTAACTTTATGTTTTTCTTTGTTTATTTCTTGAACAGTTCCAACAAAACCTTCGAATGGTCCATTCATAACTTCTACTGAATCATTTACATCATAATCTACATTAACTGGAACATCTTCAAATCCCATGTTTCTTATTTCTTCATCAGTAAGTGGTATAGGGTCTGTTCCAGATCCTACAAATCCTGTAACACCTCTTGTGTTTCTTACTATATACCATGATTCTTCTGTTACAATCATTTTTATTAAAACATATCCTGGAAAAACTTTTTTAATGTTTGTCTTTCTTTTTCCATCTTTTATTTCTATTTGTTCCTCCATAGGAACAACAATATCAAAAAAGAAATCTTCTAATTCACGGTTTTTTACAGTTTTTTCTAAGTCTGTTTTTACTTTGTTCTCATATCCTGAATAAGTATGTACAACATACCATCTTGGAACATTATCATAATCCTTTTGAGACATTTGTATAATTGGCCTCCTTTATTATTCAGATTCTGCTGGTTGAGAATCTGTATTATTTTCTGTATTTGATTCTTCTTCTGGTTGTTCCGCTTGCTGTTGATTTTCAGTTGATGTTTCTTCTTTATTAGTTTCTGCATTTTCTTCTGTTGCTTTTTCATCTTCTGAATTCTTATTTGCTGTTATAGAATTCTTAACAGTTGACTGTAAATTTGTTATTCCATATTTATTTATAGAATCAAAACATATATCTAATACAAATACTATTACTGCTGTAATAAGAACTAATGCTACTACAACAGCTGTATTATTTAATAACTGTTTTGGAGTTGGCCAAATTACTTTTTTTAATTCAGCTTTAAATTCTTTCCAAAAATTTTTCTTTTCTTTATTTGTTTTTACTTCTTTTTTAGCCATTTTACTTCCTCCTTAAAATAGCTTTATTTTTATCTTTTTTTATTTTGTTTCTTTATGTGTTGTATGTTTTTTACAGAACTTACAATACTTTGATATTTCTAATCTATCTGTATTATTTCTTTTATTTTTTGAAGTTGTGTAATTTCTTCTTTTACATTCTGTACATTCTAATATTATGTTTTCTCTTGGTCCTTTTGCTGCCATTTTATGCACCTCCGAATTTTAATCTTTTTTGAAACGATGTGAGCATATGTATAATCACATATGCTTACATATTCTATCACTTTTTCCTATCAATGTCAATGTATTTATGATATTTTTTTATTTATTTTTCTTCTCAACTGAATATCCAAATTTTCCAATTTTCTTTCCCATTGAAAAGTATTTTCCATTAGCATATGATATTAAATTACATTTAGTTATATCAAACGCCCCTTTTTCATCTATATACTTTTCATCTGCATTTATTGATAGCACTTCTGCTATAAACATATGATGACTTCCTAATTCTTTAATTTCTTTTACCTTACATTCTATTGAAACAGGGCTTTCTTTTATTAATGGACATTTAACATACTTTCCCTTTTCTTTTGTTAATTTCATTTCTTTAAATTTGTCATATTTTTCTCCACTTCTCACTCCACACCAGTCTGTTGCAAACGCTAAATCCTCTGTAGTTAAATTTATTGCAAACTCTCCAGTTTCCTTAATTATGTTGTAAGAATATCTGCTAGGTCTTACTGATATATATACCATTGCAGGATCTGAATTTATAACTCCTGTCCACGCAACTGTTATTATATTTGCTTTTTCCATGTCTCCACAGCTTGCCATTACTGCTGGAATAGGATATACAAATGTTCCTGGCTTCCAAATAACTTTACTCATACTAATTGTTCTCCTTTTCTATAAGTTTTACATTCATTCTTTTTAAAACATCTTCTATATATTCACCTTGCTTTAGAATAATCTTTTCTTGTTTTAAATTATAATCCTCAAAATTATATCATTAAATTCTAAAAAAGAAAAGTACAAATTAAGATTTATTCCTAATTTCTACTTTTCTTTTTATTTAATATATAAAAACTAGCGATAACCTATCTTCCCAGCAGGGTAACCCACAAGTATTTTCGGCAC
>CAOPQH010000079.1 GCA_948505485.1 uncultured Clostridia bacterium | reverse complement strand
TGTAAAGTTCGGAAAAAGAGTAGATAAAAAAGTTAAAGAGGAGGAAACAAAATGAGCACAGAAATAGCAATTATAACAGGTGGAGCAAGTCGGATTAGGATTAGAACTTGTAAAACAATTTATCGAAAAGAATTATTTTGTATGCAACATAGATAGAGACTTTGAAAAAATGAAAACATTAGATAATACATATAAAGATAATTACAAAGGATTTATAGGAGATATTTCAGATAGTGAATTTGTTAAAAATGTTATTAATGAAATATCAAATTTAGGAAATATAAAAATACTAATTAATAATGCAGGAGAGCCATCATTTAAGCTACCTACAAAATATGAAAAAGAAGATATAGATAAATGCTTTAAGGGTTTGCAAGGTATGATTTTGTTTTCAACAGAAACTTTAAAGATTAAAGAAGAAAAAGACTTAAAAGTAGTAAATATAATGTCATCAGCAGCATTAAGAGGAAACAAACAAGAAGCGGTATATTGTGCTACTAAATGGGGAGAAAGAGGATATACAGAAAGTTTGAAAGTTGCATATAAAGGTACAAGTGTAAAAATAATAGGAGTATATCCAGGTGGAATAAATACACAGTTTTATAAAAATAGTAGAGATTATGTATCAGAAGAAAAACAATCTACATTTATGAAACCTTATGATGTTGCTAAAACAATTATAGATAATGTTATAAATGATACTAATTTAACTATTGCAGATATTATAATTGAAAGGAATTAACTATGTTAGATAATTTTGAAAGTATTAGCCCAACTGCAATTGTAACGGCATATCCTAGGCAATTTACAGACATACCTTATGAAAAGCAAATATATGAATGGTTGAAGGCAAATTATAAAAATAATGATGTGAAATTAAACAAATTATTAGCACCAGAAATAGAAGCAAGGTATAAACTAACTAACAAGATACTTGATGCTTTAAATATAGAACAGGTAATTGAAATTGCAGCTGGATATTCTTCAAGAGGTATAATATATGCCGAAAAAGGATATGAGTATATTGAAATGGATTTAGAGGAAGTAGCTAAGAATAAAGTTAAATTACTAAAGGATATTGATAGTACTCCTGATAATTTACATATAACAAGTGGTAATGCATTAAACTATGCAGATTTCGAAAAATGTGGTAAATTTCTTGATAAGGATAAAGAAGTAGCAATAATAAATGAAGGCTTACTTAGATACTTAACATTTGAAGAAAAAGAAATTGTGGCAAAAAATATTTATAATGTATTAAAGAAACAGAATGGAGTATGGATTACTTGTGATGTTACTCCGAAAAAATTTATTCAAAAGCAAAATAATTTTATGCCAGATTTTAATAATAATCTAAATTTAGTAACATCAAGAAATAATCTAACTGATAGATTTGAGAATATTGAGCATATAAATAAATTTATGAAAGATATTGGTTTTAATAGCGTAGAAATACATAAATTTATTGAAGTAAAAGATGAATTGTCTTCATTTGATATTCTTGAAATTGATAGAAACTCAGCAAATGAAGTTTTGGATAGTGCGATAGTTGCTGTTATAAAAATATAGACATATATATATAATATAATTTAAAGGAGGTAGGTATTAATGAAACAAGAATTAGTTAGAATGAGATCTGTTGATAATATAGAAATGGTTGGAATGTTATATGAGCCAGAAGAAAAGAGCAATAGAATAGTAATCCATGTGCATGGGTTATGTGGAAATTTTTATGAGAATAAATTTCTTGATACATTAGCTAAAACATATACAAATAAAGGATATAGTTTTTTAACTTTTAATAATAGAGGAACTAACTTTATTTCAGAACTAATAAAAGGTAATGATTTTGAAGTAATAGGAGGATGTTATGAGAAATTTAAAGATTGCCTATTAGATATTGAAGGAGCAATTACATATGCAAAGAATAAAAAATACACAGAGATTATTCTTGAAGGACATAGTTATGGATGCAATAAAGTATTATATTATTATGACAAAAAGCGAGATACAAGTATAAAGAAGATTATATTATTAGCACCATGTGATATTCCACAAGAATGTGTTAAATTTTTAAGTAAAGAAGAATATGAAACTGCAAAACAAGAGTCAACAAAGTTAGTTAATGAAGGAAATGAAAGTGAATTAATTAACTTTTCAGTAAATGCAAATGGAGTAATTTCAGCAGGAACATATTATAATGATTTTCTACCAAACGGAGAAAATGATTTTATAAGATATAGTGATGGAGAAAATGGGAAAAGTGAACTTCTAAATAATATCAATATTCCTGTATTAATTATATTTGGAGATATTGATGAGTGTGTATTAACCAAAGATATTGAAATAGTAAAAAAATATTTAAATAATAATATCGCAAATTGTAATATTGAGATAATAAAAGGTGCAGATCACTCATATACAAATAGGTATGAAGAATTAGGAGAAATTATAGAAAATAATTTATAAAAGTATTGCCAAACCTGAAAATTTATGTTAAATTAAGATTATAGTTATAGACCAAAAACACCGAATTGTGGGTACATTTCTTACAAACTATTGCTATAACTACATTTGAAACGGAAATAAGTAACTTTCTTGCGTTAAAGTTTTCGAATACGTCATACGCAAAGGAGCCATTATGTAAACAGAATGCCAAAATATTGGTATTCTGTTTTATTATGTTCAAAGCATTGATATTAATGCGATATAGCTACAGTCTTAAAGGATATAGCAATATAATTAATTGCTAAAATTTATAATACATACCTTTCAACATACTTTCATAAATATTCAAATATGTTTTGCACGACCGTACAACGACTGTACGAAAACTATCAAAATATTGGTATAACTGAACTTCAAAAACGAGTCCTACTAATATGGTTGGACTTATTTAGAAATATTTCTTATAACATAATTTTTTGAAAAAGCCTTTACAAAGTAAATAAAATTTGCTAAAATGAATATAATAAGAATGACATCAAGTTTTTACAATAAATGTTTTTCGCTAATCAACATGCGAACCATAAAAAGGTTGATTCATAAATGTTTTTCGCTAACTGGTGTGCGAACCACAAAAAGACCAGTTAATAAATGTTTAAAAGACCTTGCTTTTATAAAAAAGGCAAGGTCATAATTTTAGGAGTGGAAATATTGAATATACAAGCAGGTCATTTTTATTTTATAAAAGATGAATTTTTTGAAGAAATAAAAGATAAAGAACTAATGGTTAATAAAGAAAATGGACATATGAGACCATGTTACTATTGTTTTAAAGATAGTAGAAATAACGGCTTATACTGGTTTATTCCTGTTAGCAGTAAAGTAGAAAAATATAAATCAATATATGATAAAAAACTAGCAAGATATAAAAGAGTAGATACGATAGTATTTGGATACATATATGGAAGAAAAAGTACATTTTTAATTCAAAATATGTTTCCTGTAACAACAAAGTACATAAAAGAAGAATATATAAAACAAAATAAACAAGTAACAGTAAATGATGACTTAAAAAGAGAACTAAATACAAAAGCAAATAGGGTATTAGAATTAGTAAAAGCAGGAAATAGAAATTTAGTATTTCCAGATATTATTAATATTGAAAAATATTTATTAAAAAATAAGATGGAGTAAAAGAGGAGAAATTTATACAATGAAAATAGGAATAGATTTAGATGGAGTAGTTATAGATAGTGAGACAATGTTAATGTCAATAAGGAAATGTACAAAATTTTGAATTTAGTTATGTACAATTTTGTACATTATTAAATTCAATTTTCTTCGATATCTGATTTTAATTTATCTTTTAACCTATAAGAATTTCCATTTATATTTATAATATGTGAATGATGTAATAATCTGTCTAATATTGCATTTGCTAGTGTTACATCTCCAAATATTTCATGCCACTTTCCAAACGGCTTATTCGTTGTTATTATTGTTGAATGATTTTCATATCTTTTATTTATTAACTGAAATAACATATTTGCTCCTTCTTTATCTATTGGTAAAAATCCCATTTCATCTATTATTAAAACCTTATATTTTGCATAATGATTTAACCTATTCATAAATCTATTTTCTGAATTTGCTTTCTTTAAATTTGATATTAAGTCATTGCAATTTATAAAATATGTTGAATCTCTATTTTTTGCTGCTACTATTCCTATTGATGTTGCTAAATGTGTTTTTCCAACTCCTGGGCTTCCTACAAATATTATATTTTCCTTATTTTCTATAAACCTTAAATTTTTAAAATCTAATATTTGCTCTTTATTTATTGTTGGCTGAAACGTAAAATCAAAGTCTTCAAAGTTCTTTATAAATGGAAATCCTGCTGTTCTTACACAACCATATATTGCTTTTTCATTCATTAATTCTATTTCTAAATTTGTTAATTCATATAGACTTTCTACTACATCTTTTTCCTTTTTATTTATAAGTTCTATATACTTATCTATATTTTGTTTTATTCTTTCTAATTTTAATATTTCTAAATTATTTATTAATTTTATATAATTACTCATTTTATTTTACCTCACATAATTTATTTAAATTTTCTAAATTCTTTTTGGCTAATTCATCTATCTGTTCTTGTGTCTTATTTTTTAATATATTGCTAAGTCCTTCAATATAATGTTCTTCTTTATAATTTATATTTTTTTCTGAAATTTCATGTATTGTTATTAATTCTTTGTTATAATATACATAGAGTTTGTTATTCTCTTCTTCAAGAGATAATGTATGCTCTATGTATTTATGGGGAACTGAATATTTTTTACCTTTGTAATAAAATAATGATTCATTTGATATTTTTATTTGCTTTGTAGATATCAAATATTGTTCCATTATTTTTTTGTTTGGTAGTGGTTTAAGATATTCTTTTTCCTTATTAAATAACATAACTGGTGCTACTCCTATTGTTGAATTTACTTGCCTATTTACTTTTAAATTTATTTCTTTTATTATTTTTATTAATTCTTTTTCATCTTCAAATTCATGATTATATGGTATTAACCAGCTCATAAATCTATTTGCTGATTCATCTTTTCCTTTCGTAAATGGGTGTCTTGGCTTACATTTTTTTGCACCTACTCCTATATCTTTTATAAAAGTTTTAAATTCTTTTAAAAATTCTCCTGTTTTGGTATTTACTATACTACTCATATTATCTGTAAGCAATTCTTCTGGCAATCCTCCAATATATTCAAATGTTTTTATTAAACTTCTTTGTACATCTATTCTTGTTTTAAATCTGCTATAAACAAATACATGTAATCCACTTGCGCCAAGTGTTGAAGATAAAATATTAAATTCAAATATTTCTCCTTGTTTACTTATCATTTGTATATCTTCTTTCCAATCAAATTGTAATTGTTTTCCCATATCTGTTTCAAATCTTAAATGTGTTTTATTATTTTTTGTTGGTTTTAATTTATGTTTATTTATGTATTTATAAAAATTAGAATATGTTCCAATATCACTGTCTTTACTGAAATATTGATATAAACCTGTTACTGTTATTCCTGGCAATTCTAATTTTTCTTTGATTTCATCTTTTAAAACATCTAATTTTGATTTTCTAATTATTTTAATATTTTCTCTGCAATATCCATTATTGTATTTTTCAATGGTTCGTCTATCTATTTTATATATTCTGGATAATTCTGAATAATTTGGTTTTATATTTAATGTTTTCATTATTAATAACTCCTGTTTTAATTTTTCTATTTTTTTCTTATATTATTCATTCATTTTGTTATACCTCCATAAAAAGTATAACAAAAAAAGAATGTACTCTTTGGAATTTATCTTTGTACAATTTTGTACATAATTAAATTCCATTTTTTGTACATTCTTATATTATCATTAACAAACAGCTAGGAGAAAGCAATAGTATTAAAAATCAAAAATCAATTTTAAGTAAATATGCTAAAGATAATAATTTTATCAATACTAAATTCTTTGTAGATGTTCTAATTATAAGAATAACTCTACACATTCTTGTACTAGCCATAATATAAAAGACTTTGCACTATGTTCATAGTTTTAGTTACACACTATAGTTGGTTATATAAGTATGGCTTAATAGACGAACTCATTTTTAAAATTAAATTATTATGATTTATTATAGAATATAAAAGATTAAGTAAAATATTTTTAATTAGTATAAATTTCAGAAAAAGGTAAATATTAAAAGTAAAATAGAAAATTGGAGGGAATATGAAGAAGAAAATATTTTTATATATTATAATTTCAATAATAACAGTTCTATTTGCTTTTACTATAAATAAATTATTTAATTCTAACAATAAAGAAGAAAGAGTAACTGAGATTGCAGAAAAGGTAACTGATGAATGTACAGAAGAATATGAGGAAATGTTAAAAACTGCAGAAGCAAGTACAAATAATGAAAAAATAACACCAAATACAGTTTTTGTTATGCAAAAGCATTATAAAGATTGTGATCATATAATTCAAGAAAAAGTAGAGTTACCGCAAGATATTATTAATATGACAAAAAGTGAGTTACAAAACGAATATAAAGACTGGAATATAGAAAAATTTACAGAAGATGAAGTGATTATATCTAAGGATTATGCAGGAGAATGTGATGAACATTATATATTAAGAGATAATGATGGTATTATAGCAATATATAAAATAGATAAAAATGGAAATGAAAGGCTACTTGATGAAACAGAAATTGCTACAGA
>CAOPQH010000078.1 GCA_948505485.1 uncultured Clostridia bacterium | reverse complement strand
ATAAAAATAAATAAAAAGGAAAATAGAAAAGTGGAATTTGGTTTATCAGAAGAAATAATAAATAAAATAAAAGGAATTACAAAAAAATATAATAAATATCAATTTAAAATATTTGGATCAAGAGTAAAAAACACTTATAAAAGTACGTCAGATATTGATATAGCAGTATTTAGTAATGTAGAATATGAAGAAGAGTACAAAATAAGAAATGAATTTGATTTATTAGATACAATTTATAAAATTGATATAGTATTTATTAATGATAATACAAAAAAAGAGTTTTTAGAAGAAATCCAAAAAGAAGGAGTGTTAATTTAATGAAAAGATTTGAAGAAAGAAAACAAGATTTGATAAATGCAACCAATAGATTAAAAGAAGCATTACAACAGGAAGAAAATAATATTATAATAGATGGAACGCTACATAGATATGAATTTACATTTGAATTAGCTTGGAAAGTATTAAAAGATTATTTAGAATATTTAGGAATTTCATCAAATATAGGTAGTCCAAGAGATGTAATAAAAGAAAGCTTTGCTCATAATATAATTAAAAATGGTGATATATGGATTAATATGATGCTTGCTAGAAATTCATTATCACATTTATATGATGAAGAGGCTTCAAGGCAAGTTTATAATAATATAAAAAATGAATATATATTTGAAATAGAAAAGTTGGTAGATTTTTTTGAAGATAAATAAATTATAGAGGTAATAAAAATGATAGATATAGAAAAGGCAAAAGAAGAATTTATTAATTATACAAAAAAATATGATGTGCAAAATGTAAATATAGCAAGAAAGATTGAGCATTCACTAAGAGTAATGTAAATAAGAAAAGACGTAAACAAATACATAGAAGAAAAACTAAAATAAAGGATGATAAAATGGGCAAAAAGCTATTAATAACAGAGAAACCATCAGTAGCAATGGAATTCGCAAAAGCTTTAAAAATAAATACTACTAGAAAAGATGGATATTTAGAATCAAATGAATGGATTATAACATGGTGCGTAGGTCATTTAGTTACAATGAGTTATCCAGAAAAATATGATGAAAATCTAAAATTTTGGAGGCTAGACACATTACCATTTATGCCAAAAGAATATAAATACGAAATATTACCTAATACAGAAAAACAGTTCAATATAGTAAAAAGTTTATTACAAAGAGAAGACGTTGAAGAAATATATAATGCAGGTGACTCTGGAAGAGAAGGAGAATATATACAAAGATTAGTATTTATGATGGCTAAGCCTAATCCAAAGGCAAAGATGAAAAGAGTATGGATTGATTCTCAAACAGAAGAAGAAATAATAAGAGGAATAAAAGAAGCAAAAGATATGGAAGAATATAACAGTTTATCAGATTCTGCATATTTAAGAGCAAAAGAGGACTATTTAATTGGAATAAATTTTTCAAGATTATTATCAATAATTTACGGAAGAAGAGTAGCAAACAAAATTAACGAAGACAAAGTTTCTATATCTGTTGGTAGAGTAATGACATGTGTTTTAGGAATGGTAGTATCAAGAGAAAGAGAAATTAGAAATTTTGTAAAAACAAAATACTATAAGATAATGGGAAACTTTGGAGATGAAACAAGTTCATTTAATGCAGAATGGAAAGTAAATGAAAAGTCAAAAGTATTTGAATCACCAAAGTTATATAATGAAACAGGATTTAAAAAAGAAGATGATGCAAGTAAATTTATAAAAAGCCTAGAAGGAAGGCAAGGAGTAGTTAAAGAATTAAAAAAGTCTAAACAAAAGGAGAATGCTCCATTATTATTCAATTTAGCAGAAATTCAAAATGAATGCACAAAAAGATTTAAAATAAAACCTGATGAAACATTAGAAATAATCCAAAATCTATATGAAAAAAAACTAGTTACATACCCAAGAACAGATGCAAGAGTCCTTTCAACAGCAGTTGCCAAAGAAATCTCTAAAAACTTAAATGGAATAGCAAAAGGGTTTAAAGATGAAGAAATTCAAAAATATATTAAAAAAATGGTTGACGAGAAATATTCAACAAATTTATTAAAAACAAAATATGTAAATGATAGTAAAATTACAGACCATTATGCAATCACACCAACAGGGCAAGGATATGAAAATTATGATAAATTGCCAAGTTTGCAAAAAGATGTTTATAAACTTATAGTAAAAAGATTTTTAGCAATATTTTATCCGCCAGCTATATATAATAAAATACAAGCTACAATAAATGTCGAAGATGAGACTTTTTACACAAGTGGAAAAGTATGTATTGAAAGAGGATTTTTAGAAATATTAAAACCTATTTCAAAGGAAAAGAAATCCACAGAACATTCAAATAATGTGGAAAGTTTAAACAAAAAAGAAGAATGTGAAGAAAATAAAAAAGAAACAGATTTAGAAATTTTAAAAAGTCTTAAAAAAGGAGAGAATATAAAAGTAATAAAATTTGAGACAAAAGAAGCTGAAACATCTCCTCCAACAAGATATAATTCAGGATCTATGATACTTGCTATGGAAAATGCAGGCAAATTAATAGAAGACGAAGAATTAAGAGAACAAATAAAAGGTGCAGGAATTGGAACAAGTGCGACAAGAGGAGGAATAATTAGTAAATTAGAGAAAATAAAATATATACAAATAAATTCAAAAACTCAAATTATTACACCAACTTCAAAAGGAGAAATAATATATGATGTAGTAAAAATGTCTATGCCAGACATATTAAATCCAGAACTTACAGCAAGTTGGGAAAAGGGTTTAGAGATGGTTGCTAAAAAAGATATTAAACCTGATGAATTTATGATAAAATTAGAGAATTATATTAATTCGAAATTTGATAAATTAGTTGTTAAATTTTAAAAAAAGGGGTCCTATTCTAGGACGCCCTCTTTAAAACGAGGTTTAAGTTAGCCGGTTACTACTCCATAAATGAATAGCCCTAAGAGAATCATCCCTACCTTTATGAAAATATTTACTGCACAAAATATATCATAAAGGATGATTACTCCTAAAATTGCTAACAAAATTATAGCGAGTTTCTTTAATATCCAAAGAACCCGCTCTCCTATTGTCATTTTTTTCATAGCTACCTCCATAAAATAAAACTGAACCACGGGTTACATAACTTTATTTTACCATGTTTTGTGATAATTGTCAAAAACGCTTTTAATTTTGCTGAAATAGTAGTATAATATAAAAAGTCACTAAAAAGGAGAACAATATTAATGAACACCATTTTAGGAGAACTAGGAAAAAATTCAAAATTTTGCGAATTAGTAAAAAATATAGAAAATAAAAAAGGCCCAATATCAATATCGGGTTTATCTGACGTGGGGAAAACACAAATAATATCAGCAATAAATGGATTTAGTAAAAAGAAAATTTGCTTAATAACATACAATGAAATACAGGCAAAAAACTTAGTAAATAATTTAAAATACTTTTCAGATAAAGTAACGTTTTTGCCTAAAAAAGAAATAGTAACTTATGACTACATTGCAGAAAGTAAAGAGTTACCATATGAAAGAATAGAAGCATTAAATACAATATATGAAAATAAAAATAATATTTTAGTTACAACAATAGAAGCAGTAATGCAAAAAATAATTAAAAAAGATACTTTATACAAAAATATAATAAAACTAAAACTTGGGGATGAAGTTAATCAAGAAGAATTAAAGCAAAAATTAGTTGATTTAGGATATTGTAGAACAGAACTAATAGAAGGAAGAGGACAATTTAGTATAAGAGGAGACATAGTAGACATATCAACAAATAAAGATATAGGTATAAGGATAGAGTTTTGGGGAGATGAAGTTGATTCAATAAGATATTTTAATATAGTAACTCAAAGGTCCACAGAAAATTTAGAAAAAGTTCGTGTATATCCAGCAAATGAATATGTGCTAGAAAAGAGTTTAGAAGAAGTTTGTAGTAGTATAGAAAAATTAAAAACTAATAAAAACAAAGAAAATATTGAACAAGACATAGAATTAATAAAATCAGGAAATTATATAAGTAAAATTGATAAATATTTTAATTGCTTTTATTCTAATTCAGCAACTGTATTAGAATATTTAAAAAATGATAATATAGTATTTTTAGATGAAGAAAACAAAATTATACAAAGAGCATTAAATATAGAAAAAGATATAGAAAATGTAAAAAAATCATTATTAGAAAAAGAAAAAACTATTCCACAAGCACTTGATAATTTTTTGAGTTATTCTAAAATAGATGAAAAGCTATCAAATAAAAAATTAGTCTATATTGAAAAACAAGATATAACAGTAAAAAAACAAGTGGAAAAATATAATTTTGAATATAGAGAAGTAAATTATTTTAAAAGTGAAATATCAAATTTATTTGAGAATTTAAGAAAAGCACAAGTAGAAAAAAAGCATATATATGTTTTAACAGCTACAAAAGAAAAAGCAAAAAAATTAGTAGAATTGTTAAATAAAGAGGAAATATTAAATAGATATGAAGAAACATTAAATCAAACAATAATTGCTAAAAATACGGAAAATATAGTAGTTGTAACTGTAGGAAATTTAAGTACAGGTTTTGAAAATTATGATACAAATCAATTAGTAATAGTAGCAGAAGATTTAGTTGAAGGTGAAAAGAAAAAGAGAAAACATGTAAATAATGAATTTAGAGAAGGACAAAAGGTTGTATTTGCAGATTTAGAGATAGGAGATTATGTTGTTCATAAATATCATGGAATTGGTATGTTTGTAGGTGTAAATACAATAACAACTGAAAATATAACAAAAGACTATATAAAAATTAAATATAAGGGAAATGATATTTTATATATTCCAACAAACCAGTTAGATAGCATAAGAAAATATATTGGTGGCGGAGAAAGTGTACCAAAAATAAACAAAATGGGAGGAAAAGACTGGTTAAACACTAAATCTAAAGTAAAAAATAATTTAAGAGAAGTAGCAAAAGAACTTATAGAATTATATGCAAAAAGGGAAAAAGTAAAAGGGTTTGCTTTTACTAAAGATACACCATGGCAGAGTCAATTTGAAGATAATTTTCCATATGTAGAAACAGATGATCAATTAAGGTGTATACAAGAAGTAAAAAATGATATGGAGCAAGAAAAACCAATGGATAGACTTTTATGTGGTGATGTAGGCTATGGAAAAACAGAAGTGGCAATAAGAGCTGCATTTAAAGCTGTAATGGATCAAAAGCAAGTAGCATATCTAGTTCCTACAACAGTATTAGCAGATCAACAATATCAAAGTTTTAAAGAGAGAATGGGAGAATTTCCAATACGAGTAGAATTATTAAATAGATTTAAAACAGCAAAAGAACAAAGAGAGATAGTAAAAAAATTGAAACTTGGAGAAATAGATATTGTAATTGGAACACATAGAATATTAAGTAAAGATGTTGAATTTAAGGACCTAGGATTGTTAATAATAGACGAAGAGCATAGATTTGGGGTAAAAGATAAAGAAAAAATAAAACAGTATAAAAACAATATAGATGTATTAACAATGACAGCTACTCCAATTCCTAGAACTTTGCATATGTCTGTAGTTGGTGTAAGAGATATGTCTGTTATATATGAGCCACCACAAAACAGAAAAACAGTTCAAACTTATGTATTAGAATATGATGAAGAAGTGACAAAAGAAGCAATTACAAAAGAGTTAGAAAGAAATGGTCAAGTATTTTATATTTTTAATAATGTAGAAAGAATTATAGGAAAAGCTGATGAAATATCAGAATTAGTACCAGAGGCCAATGTAGCATTTGCTCATGGAAGAATGAGTGGAAAGCAGATTGAAGATATAATGAAGGATTTTGTTGAACAAAAAATAGATGTATTAGTGTGTACAACAATATTAGAATCAGGTATAGATATACCAAATGCAAATACTATAATAGTAGAAAATGCAGATAGAATGGGATTAGCACAATTATATCAGATAAGAGGTAGAGTTGGTAGGGCAGAAAGACAAGGTTATGCATATATTACATACAAAAGAGACAAACTATTATCAGAAGAAGCGGATAAAAGATTAAAAGCGATAAAAGAATTTACTGAGTTTGGATCAGGATTTAAAATAGCAATGAGAGACTTAGAAATAAGAGGAGCTGGAAGTCTTTTAGGAGAAATACAACATGGTCATTTAGAACAAGTAGGATATGATACTTATTGTGATTTATTAAATCAAGTAATAAAAGAAATGAAAGGTATAAAAGTAGAAGAAGAAAAGGATTTACAAATAGAATTAAATATTACAAGTTATATACCAGATGAATATATAAGTGATTCTTCTCAGAAAATTGAGGTTTATCAAAATATTGCTTTATGTAAAAGTGAAGAAGATATACAAGATGTTACTGATGAGATAATAGATAGGTTTGGGAATATATCTAAAGAGATAGAAAATCTTTTAGAGATAGCAAGAATAAAAGTATTGAGCAAAAATCTTGGTTTAGAGAAAATCGCAAGCAAGAATAGTTCTGTATTATTCATATTTGAAAATGACAAGTGTCAAGTTGATATTAGTAAGTTAGTAGATAAGTATGGTGATAGGATTAGATTTTCTCCTGGATTAAAACCGACTGTTAAGCTTAATTTGGTTTCTACTGAGGATAAGGGAATATTGAATGAGATTCAGGAGTTTTTAAAATTTATTACTTTATAGTCGCCAAGCTACCTATCAATAGGTTGTATTAAAATTAGTCGCCAAGCTACCTGTGTATAGGACGTTTT
>CAOPQH010000077.1 GCA_948505485.1 uncultured Clostridia bacterium | reverse complement strand
ACTAAAATAATATTTTCAATATTATATTATTTTCATATAAAAATCTAGTAATATATGATGAATCTATTATATCTAAAACTTGTATTTTATTAAGTGAAGTAATTATAAAAAATGCAATTGCTAATAATATATATATAATTATTATACCTTCCAATGCTCCATATAGTATTCCTCCAGTTTTATTAAATTGCTTTATTATAGGTAATTCTGTAATTGAATTTGATAATAATACTAGAATCATAATAATAATTCTTATTATCACAAATAGAATAAGTAAAACAACTATACTAACTAAATTTACAGATATTATTTCAGAGGTAGATACTATTATTCCGTTTTCTAAATTGTTTTTTGTATTATTAATATATTTATTTAAAATTTGATTTTCTTCTTCGCTATTAGTTTCTTTATCATCATTAATTGTTATTTTTTGTTGTATAAAATTAGCTATATTTTCATCTATTTGCGTATTGTCTAATACAAAATTAGTAATTGGCTTGTATAATATTATAGTTAAAATTAATGATAAAATAATAGAAATTAGACCACATATTACTTTTGCAAGTCCTTTTTTATATCCAATAAATATAAATGAACTAATAATTAGTATTAATATTATATCTAATATTATTCCCATTTTTTTCTCCTTATATATTAATTACTTCAATTTTATCTCTATAAATAATTGCAGCTATATTTTCTGATATTACGATATTTGTTATTTCTTGTTTTGATATGTATTTTTTTATTAACCATCCATTTGTATTTATAAAGTGTACTTCTGTTCCAAAATTTAAAGCTATAACATCTCCATTTGTATAAATTTCTTTTGTTACATCTGACACTATGTATTCATTTTCTCTTTCATTTGAAACATTTTTTAATTTTACTACTGTATTAACTGAGAATATTCCACTTGATTGTTCTTCTATTGTTGTAATGCTATTATTTAATTCTATTGATGCAAATGTAATTCTTTTTTCCTCTATATTTTGAATATTCCTATTTTGATTATTTTCTATTACATCGATAGAATCTGTATACATGCATACTAATCTATCTTTATCTTGATATTTTATATTTGTTATTAATTTATTTGGGTCTGCATTATGTATAAAAATTATAGAATTTTGTGAATCATTTTGAGCTTTATCTATTGATATTATTTTTATATTAGATTGTATTGTTGTTCCCGAAGTATCAATTTCTGCTAAAGCTAAATATTTGTTATCGTTTGAAATAGATACATCTATTACTCTTGTTGATTTCAAAAATGTCTTAAATAGTTCTTTTCCTTGAGGACTATAAAAATTAACTACTGTTTTATAACTTGTATCTATTATAACTACTGCTACATACCCATTTTTGTTTATATGTATTCTTGATATATTTCCTTCTATTTGTGTTTGCCAAGCTATGTCTTGTCCAGATATAAAATATAATTTTTGCCCTTTATCTTCTGCTACAGTTAAAAATCTATTGTTTGACTCAAATATGGGATTATTAATTTCAACATTTAGGTCTTTTTCTTTTTTCCCTGAATTATTATATATTTTTAATACATTATTATTTAATGTTACTATATTCTTATTAAAAGCATATGCTTTTATGTTTTGGTCTGGCTCAATATCTATGTTTATTACATTCTCTTGCATAATTTCTTTTCTTAATATATTTTTATCTATCCAATTTCTTGCATTCTGACTAGCAACATAAACCGTTATTATGCCTGTTATAATAATAAATACAATTACTATAATTATAGTTCTTCTGACTTTTTTTACATTTAATTTTTTTTCTTTTTTAGAACTTTCATTCCAAAAATCTCTCATAATATTCTCCTTCTCTTTAGTTAAATATATTTATAACAGTTTTTGTTGATTTTTTCAATATAATTTATAAAAAATTATATTCTTTATTTGCATTAATCCAAGAATTCCAAAAATAGGGTATAATAAATTTATTAAATTAGAAAATCCTATACGTGATAAAATGACGCTAATTATGCACATAATAATAGCAGTTTGTGTATAACTTTTTTTATTTTTTGATATATTCTCTAAAAAACTTATTCCTAAAGATATTGCTGTTGTAAATATTGATATTAAAATAATTATACCATAAATTTTTCTAAAATATGGTAGATATTGTGCTATTGCATAAGCTGTTGGCATTTCTATTGTTTCAATACCACTTTCAATTCTAGATAATAATAAAAATAGAGTTATTGTTAAAAGTAAAACAACTACTGATGTAATTATAGCGGTGTTTTTTATTTCTTTTTTTGTATTTATATATTTTCTTAAAGTTATTAATACAGGAATTAGTAATATTAAATTATAACTACTATATAGCACACTTCCTACTATCCAACCTATATAACTATTCTGAGTTGATTTTTGAATATTATATAAATTTATATTTTGAAAATTAAAAATTCCAATTAAAGTTACGAATATAATAATTATTGGAACTAATATTTGATTGAGCTTTACTATTCCTTTTACATCTCTCTTTAAAGCTATAAAAGTAATTATTGCAAATAATAAGCTTCCTATCATACTATTTATGTTTATCTCTTGACTAAAGTATGCTCCAAACCCTGCTACCATTATGCAAAATGTTATAAATAAAAAGATATTTATAATTATATTAGTAACATAAGCAAAATTAAGATATTTTTTTTCATTATTTTTTTTGAAAACATCTAAAAATTCTTTATAATTTGTAATATTTTCATGTTTTACTATTGTAAAAGTTTTATATACCACATAACTAACTAAAACACTACAAATAAAAAGGCCTAAAATTCCTTTTATTCCATACACATAAAAAAATGTATACATTTCTTGACCTGATATAAAACCTGCTCCTATTAAAGTTCCTATTATAACTAAAACTATTTTTAATTCATTTCTCATAAAAAAACTCCCATATTATTTTATGGGAATTTTTTTTATTTATTCTTTTATTTTTTTCTTCTTCTGATTTGCCATATTATTATTCCTGCAATTATTATTAATATTGGTACAGCAAATATCACAATTTTAATAATTCTATCTTGTTGTTTTGTAGCTGTATAAGTTACTGTTCCTGTAGATTTTCTTACAGCTATATCTTCTTCTCTTTCCATTAGATATTCCATAGAATTAATAGCTATATCTTTGTTAGCATATAATGTGGCACACGAAATTTGATTGCTTATTTGGTAATCTGATATAAAAAAGTTCTCTCCATATATAATTAAAGTTGATTTTAATTCATCTTTTTTATCAGCATTTTCTTCATTTTTACCTTCTTCTGATTTATTTAAAGTTTTAACAAATTCCGCTCCTATTGTGAATGTACCTTCTTCTTCTGAATCTGATTTATTATTAGATTCATTTGATAAATCCCTTCTAAAGTAAGCTTTTTCACTTGTTGTTAATAATTCATTTTTTTCTATATTTAAATTTTCTAATTCTTCATCACTTTTGACATTTATCTTAGTTGCGTCTATAAATACTAATCCTCCTGCGTTTTCTAAGTTTTCTGTTATCTTTGAATATTCTAAATTTGGTTTAATTATTTCTGGTGTGTTTAGAACTATTTTACTTGTATCTGTTTCTTTTATTATTCCTGTATCAAATTTATTAATTCCATATAAATCTAATACTTTTTGTACATTTGGTAATTCAACATCAGAAGTTTTGCATCCATTAAACCATAATATATTTCTGCCCGAATTTATATAATCTATTATTGAATTCGTTGTTACATCATCAAAATCTTTTTTTGGAGTTGTTATTACTAATGTATTGCAATCATCTGGTACTTTTCCTGATACTAAAATATCTAATGTTTCTATTTCCATTACTTCGTTTGATAAATATGCTTTTAAATATGTCATATTTGTATCTAAAGTAAAATCGCTATATCCACTTAAAAAATATGCTTTTGGTATATCATTAGATGTAATTGTTCTGATAGCTGATGTCAACTTTTCTTCTGATACATCTATTTGTTCATATGTAGTTGTATCATATGTGTATAAGTCGTTTTCTGTTAATATCTTGCTTTTTTCTCCACATTCTATAATTATACCTGTATCACCACTCTGAATGTCATATTTTTGTGATATATCAACTCTTTCTGTTATATTTACTGCTTCTGCTTTTATTTTTTCATTTACTTTTGTATATTGTTTTAATAAATCCAATAATGTACTGTCTTGTGTATATCCTACTAAATATATTTCTACTTCTTTATCTATATCTTTTATTTTATCTTTACTTTCATCTGTTATTGAATATAGTTTTTCTGCTGTTAAATCAATTGGTGTTAAATCTAGTGCTTGCATACCAAAATTAACTAATACAAATAATGCTATAATTATTGCTACTAGCATAATTGTTTTTGTTCCACTTATTAACCATTTCTTTTTAATTGCTTGTATAAATTTACTGAATAAACTCTTTATTTTTTTCAAAGCTACCTCTCCTTTCTACCTTACACTTTTTCTTCTTTGCATTACTGTTATTGTTAATACTATACACATTACTATAAAAGCGACAAATGTAACTGTATCAGCTATATCTATTTGTCCTTGCGGGAATTTTGAATACATGTTTATTAAAGAAAAATTATTTAGTGAAGTTGATAAGTTAGGTAAAAACCATGTTGCAACAAAAAATCCTATTGTTATTACTCCTGCTATAATTTGATTTTCTGTAATGCTTGATGCTAATATTCCAAAAGAAATATATGACATAGCAAGTAATAAAAATCCTAATAATGTTGCAAATGTCATTAATAAGTCTGGCATTCCAAAAAAACATAATATTGCAAAATACATAAAAGTACATAATTCTGTTATTATTATTATTAATGTTGCTGCTATAAATTTAGCTAGAACAATGCTTGTTATACTAAGCGGAGAAGTTAATAATAATTGCTCTGTTCCCGTTTTTCTTTCTTCTGAAAAACTTCTCATAGTAAGAACTGGTACTATAAATGTTAAAACCGTAGCACCTGAATAAAATATATATTCAAAATTTGTACTTCCATATGCAACAACATCTGTATAAAAAAATATACTAAATGTAATTAAAAATAGCCCTATAAATACATATCCTATTGGTGATAAAAAGTAACTTTTAAATTCTTTTTTTATTACTGATAACATTTCTATTTGTTACCTCCTTCTATTAGTTTCATAAATGCATCTTCAAGTGTTGTATCTGATTTTTTCATTTCAAATATTGTTATATTTTCTTTTGCAAACACTTCGAAAATTGCCTTTCTTAAATCTTTTCCTTTTTCTCCTATAACAATATATTGTTTTGTTCCATCTTCGTTTTTCTCTACTAATTTTATTTCTTTTACTCCATCTATTTTTCCTTTGATTGTTTCTACTTTATTATTAGAATCCTCTACTGTTACATAAATAGAATTATTTTGTGATACTTTGTTTTCCAAATTTTTTGGAGTATCTATTGCAACTATTTTTCCTTTATTTATTATTATTACTTTGTTACATATTTGACTTACTTCTGATAAAATGTGTGAACTCAATATTACTGTGTGATTTTTTCCCAAATCTTTTATTAATGCTCTTATCTCTGTAATTTGCTTTGGATCTAAGCCTACTGTGGGCTCGTCTAATATTAATATTTTAGGGTCAGATACTAATGTACCTGCTAAACTTACTCTTTGCTTATATCCTCTAGAAAGATTTTTAACTAATTTGTTTTGTACATCTTCCAATCCTGTATTTTTTAGTGTTTTATTAACATTTTGTTTAATATCTTTTTTATTTACTTTTTTAATTTGTGCCATGTATGTAACAAATTCTTTTACTGTTAAATCATTGTATAATGGCACACCTTCTGGCATATATCCTATATCTCTTTTAGCTTTTTTAGACTTTTTTAACATATCTATACCATTTATTAATATTTCTCCTTCTGTTTGCTCAATATAACCAGTTATCATATTCATTGTTGTTGTCTTTCCGGCTCCATTTGGACCTAATAACCCTATGATTTCTCCTTCTTTAATATCAAAATTTATATCCTCTACAGCTGTAAAATTCCCATATTTTTTTGTAACATTTTTTAACTGTATCACAAATATGTCCTCCTTCTCTTTTTTATTCTTCATAATATTATCATTTACGAATTTTATTGTAAATAATTTTCACGTAATTTTCACAATTTCTTACGGATATTTAATAAACACTTGATGCATAATCAATATAAATTTGAATATTTATTAAATAGATTAATTAAAAAAGGAGACATTATGGAATTTTTATATCCATTTTTTATAACTTTTTCTTTAATATTCTTTTCTGAACTTGGTGATAAAACGCAATTATTAGTTTTATCATTTTCCTCAAAAAGCAGTACTCCAAAAATATTACTTGGAGTTGCTTTAGGTACTTTTTTGAGCCATGGACTTGCTATTTTATTTGGATCTAGCTTGGGTTGTTTTAATAATGAAACTTTTACTTTTACTTTAAAAATATTTACATATATAACTTTTATCATTTTTGGCATTTTAGGATTTTTAGTAAAAGATCAATCTGAGAAAAATTCAACCGACAAAGATTCTAAATTATTAAATAAAATCTTTTCTTTGTCTTTAAATTATGTATTAATAGTAGCTATAAGTATAATTGTTGGAGAAATAGGTGATAAAACTTTTTTAGCATCACTTGGCCTGGGTTTGCAATATCCACATTTTAAAATTTCATTGATTTTAGGCGCTGTTTGTGGAATGGTTGTAAGTAATTTATTTGCTATTATTTTAGGTAAATTATTAAGTTCTAAAATTTCAAATAAATATATTACCTTACTTTCTAATTTACTTTTTTTA
>CAOPQH010000076.1 GCA_948505485.1 uncultured Clostridia bacterium | reverse complement strand
TGAATTCATAAAATATAATATATTTGGAAAAAACACTGTATCACAGTATATGAAGTCTAATTTGGGTGAATATATAAGTTTTTGTAAGAAAGGCTCTTATTTTGTCAATACTATAAATAACACAGAAAAATATATTGGAAAAATAAAAGGCTCTCACTCGGGTTTTAGTAAAGAGGAATTAACAATACCATTGATTATAATAAACACATAGACTAAAAGAAAAAATATTTTTATTACAACCTCAGCGACAACTTACAATGTATAAAGGAGTAAATCTGGAAAAGATTATTGAAAAATTTAATAATGCAAAAGAACTTACAGATGATTAAATTAAAAATATTACTTGTAGATGTATAGAGAAAAATAGTGCATTAGATGGAATATTAAAATTAAAAGAATATGATATTATAAATTAATAGAAAATACAACTGTAAATGAGGGGGTAGCAACTAATATGAATAAAGAAACAAGAATAAAATTAACTGTTGATTTGGTGGATTTTTTAAAATTTATATGATATAATTCTCCAAAAGGAGAAGAAAAATGTCAGAATTTGTTCATTTGCACATACATAGTGAATATAGCTTGTTAGATGGAGCTAATAGAATAAAAGACTTACCTGTTAGAGCAAAAGAATTAGGAATGAAGGCAATGGCAATTACAGACCATGGTGTTATGTATGGTGCAATTGACTTTTATAAAGCATGTAAAAAAGAAGGAATAAAACCAATTATAGGGTGTGAAGTATATGTTGCACCTCGCTCAAGATTTGATAAAGAGCCAGGTATAGACAATAAATACAATCACCTTATTTTACTTGCCAAAAACAATCAAGGATACAAAAATTTAAGTAAATTAGTTTCAATAGGATTTGTAGATGGTTATTACTACAAACCTCGTATAGATTTAGAAGTGTTAGAAAAATATCATGAAGGATTAATTTGTTTAAGTGCATGTTTAGCAGGAAGTGTAAATCAAGCATTATTAAACGGAAATAATGAAAAAGCAGAAGAAATTGCTTTATGGCATAAAAAAGTTTTTGGAGATGATTATTACATAGAAATACAAAATAATGGAATACAAGAGCAAGTGTTAGCAAATCAAAAATTAGTACAGTTAGCAAAAAAGCTAAATATACCACTTGTTGCAACAAATGATGCACATTATTTAAAAAGAGAGGATAGCTATAATCATGAAGTTTTATTATGTATTCAAACTGGAAAAAGAATGAGTGATGAAGACAGAATGAGATTTGATACAGAAGAATTGTATGTGAAATCACCAGAAGAAATGAGTAATTATTTTTCGGCATTTCCTGAAGCAATAGAAAATACTGTTAAGATTGCAGAAAAATGTAATGTTGAATTTGAATTTGGAAATACTATTTTGCCAAATTATGACGTGCCAGAAGAATATAAAACGCATTATGATTATTTTAAGTATTTATGTGATAAAGGGATAAAGAATAGATATGGGGAAAATCCATCTCAAGAAATATTAGATAGAGCAGAATATGAATTAAATGTAATTAAAGAAATGGGATATGTAGATTATTTCTTAATAGTTTGGGATTTTATTCATTATGCAAAAACACATGACATACCAGTAGGTCCAGGACGTGGATCCGGAGCTGGTTCAATTATAGCTTATGCAATTGAAATAACTGATATTGATCCAATAAAGTATGGGCTACTTTTTGAAAGATTTTTAAATCCTGAAAGAATTAGTATGCCTGATTTTGATGTTGATTTTTGTTATGAACGTAGACAAGATGTAATTGATTATGTATCAGAAAAATATGGACATGACCATGTTTCACAGATTATAACATTTGGAACAATGTCAGCAAGAATGGTAATAAGGGATGTGGCAAGAGTTTTAGATGTATCATATGCAGAAGCGGATAAACTTGCAAAAATGATACCAAATGAATTACATATAACAATAAAAAAAGCTATTTCACAAAATAAAGAATTAAATAATTTATATGAAAATGATGAGACTATAAAAAAATTATTAGACATAGCAATGGGATTAGAAGGTATGCCAAGACAAGCTTCAACTCATGCTTGTGGAATAGTTATAACAAAAGAACCTGTCGATACTTATGTTCCACTATATGTAAGAGATAATCAAATTTCAACACAATATATAATGACTACATTAGAAGAACTAGGGTTATTAAAAATGGACTTTTTAGGTTTACGAACATTAACTGTTATAAAAGACACAATAGATTTAGTAAAAGAAAACAAAGGAATCGATGTAGAATTTGATAAAGAAATGGCAGACCCAAAAGTTTATAAATTGTGGCAAGAAGGAAAAAGCTCGGGAATATTTCAATTTGAATCTCAAGGTATGACAAATTTTATGAAAGAACTAAAACCAGATTGTTTAGAAGATTTAATAGCAGGAGTTTCACTGTATAGACCGGGACCAATGGACCAAATTCCAAGATACATAAGAGGAAAATTAAATCCTGGTCATAACGAATATACACATCCATCATTAGAGCCAATATTAAATGTTACATATGGATGTATGGTATATCAAGAACAAGTTATGCAAATAGTTAGAGATTTAGCAGGTTATTCTTTAGGTAGAGCAGATTTAGTAAGAAGAGCAATGGGAAAGAAAAAGCTAGATGTAATGGCAAAAGAAAGAGAAGTTTTTATAAATGGGCAAGTAGATGAAGATGGAAATGTAATAGTTCCAGGATGTGTTAGAAACGGAATAGATGAAAAATCAGCAGATAAGATATTTGATGAAATGGCAGAATTTGCTAAATATGCATTTAACAAATCACATGCAGCATGTTATGCAGTAGTAGCTTATAGAACAGCATACCTAAAAACATATTATCCTGCAGAATTTATGACAGCAATGCTTAATAGTTTTTTAGGGAACTTAGATAAAATACCACAATATATAGATGAATGTAAAATTCTAGGAATAGAAATTTTAAAACCAGATATAAATAAAAGTAGTACAAAATTTACTGTTGAAGATGGAAAAATAAGGTTTGGATTAGGTAGTATAAAAAATGTTGGAATAGCACCAGTAAACAGTATTGTTAAAAACAGAAGCGAAAGTGGAAATTATGAAAGTTTCACAGATTTTTGCGAAAGAATATCAGAAGAAGGAGTAAATAAAAAGTGTATAGAAAGCTTAATAAAAGCAGGAGTATTTGACGAATTTCCACAAACTAGAGCTACTCTACTTGCTTCTTTTGAAAATATAATAGATACAATACAAGCATCAAACAAAAAAGGAATAGATGGACAAGTTTCAATGTTTGATATAGGTACAGAAGAAGATAAAGAATCTATAAATGAAATAAAATACAGCTTTATAGATGAAAAGGAATTTTCAGAAAAAGAAGTATTATCAATGGAAAAAGAGATGTTAGGTATATATATATCAGGACATCCACTTGAAAAATTAAGAGAACAAATAGAAAATCAATCAAATATAAACACGATGCAAATAAGGGAAATAGATGAACAAAGTACACAGGAGATAACTGGAAAGAATAATCAATTTAAAGATGGGCAATTTGTAAAATATGCAGGAATAATAACATCAGTTAAGAAAAAATATACAAAAAACAACAAAATAATGGCATTTGTTACAATAGAAGATTTATATGGACAAGCAGAAATAATAGTATTTGAAAATGCATATTTCGAAGCACAAAACAGTTTAATAGAAGAAAACATAGTTATGGTAGAAGGACGACTAAGTATTAGAGAAGAAGAGGAAACTAAAATAATAGCAAGAGATATAAAAAATTTTGAATCAAATAATGAAAAAATATTAATGCTAAACATTACAGATATAACTGAAGTAGATAAAAAGAAACTAAGAGGAGCTATAAAATATTTTTCAGGAGACAGAAATAATATAAAAGTAAAAATAAAAATAGATAATGAAGAAAAACCATGTGGTGCAATTTATATAACGGATCAAATATTACAAATTTTTAGAGATATAATAGGTATTGATAAAGCATATATTAAAGAAATATAAAATTGACAATAACTCCAAATACTATATCCGGATTTAACAGATTAGTAGATGCGAACATCACAGACGAGTCATTCAAAAAGCAAATTAAACTCAGTAAATAAGTTTTCTCAACAAAAAAATCCCATTAATAGGGATTTTTTTGTTGAATTTAAATATTTAAAATTTACTATTATTATATTAAATCCATTCACCATATTTTTTAATATATATTTTTTTAGCAAACAATGCTACAAAGCAATATAATATAGGAATACCAATTATTATACTCATATAAGGTAAAGGTATAGGAACTAATCCTATAATATTTCCTAGCCATGTAAATGGAACAATAATTCCTATTATACTTAATAATATAGAAGAGAAATATACCATTTTACTAGCATTACTTTGTATAAAAGGAACTTTAGAAGTTCTTATTATATGCATTCCTAGAAGATTAGAAACTATACTATAAGTAAACCATATAGTTTGAAATGTTGCAGGATCTCTTAATTTAAATACAAACCATAAACTTGCAAATATAATTAAATCAAATATTGAGCTTAATGGACCCATAAATAACATGAATTTCTTAAGGCTCTCTATATTAAATTTTCTAGGTTTTTGCAAATACTCTTTATCAACATTGTCAAAAGGTAAAGTTAATTGTCCAAAATCATAAAGCAATCCTTCTACTAATAATTGAATAGGTGTTTCTGGTAAAAAAGGTAAAGCAACACTTGCAATAATAACAGACATTACTTCTCCAAAGTTAAAACTTGTTGCCATTTTTATATATTTCATTAAATTACCAAAAGTT
The DNA here is from genome assembly GCA_948505485.1 of uncultured Clostridia bacterium. GTDB lineage: Bacteria > Bacillota > Clostridia > TANB77 > CAG-508 > CAG-269. The sequence goes on along the minus strand of CAOPQH010000076.1, from coordinate 2,041 downwards.
TTTCTACCTTCTGTAACACCATCTAATAATACATGTAAATCTTTTTCTAATAAAATTATGTCTGCAGATTCCTTAGCAATATCAACAGCTGTATCAACAGAAATACCAACATCAGAATTTATTAAAGAGGGAGAATCATTAATTCCATCACCCATATATCCAACAACATTACCACTTTCTTTTAAAAGTCTAACAATTCTTGCTTTTTGTATAGGAGAAAGTTTTACGAAAATGTTAGTATTTTTTAATAATCTTATAATAGCAACATCAGTAAGTTTCTCGATTTGAGAACCTTCAATAACTTTTTTTGAGTTAATGCCAACTTTCTTGCAAATACACTTAGTAACTTCTGCATTATCACCAGTAAGGACAACAACCCTTATGCCAGAGTTATTTAATTTTTCTATTGCAGATTTTGCACTTTCTTTTGGAGGATCTAAAAAACCTATAAATCCTAAAAGTACCATATTTTTTTCATGTTCAACTCCAAAACTATCAATATTTTGTATATCATTTTTTTGACATATTGCAATAACTCTTAATCCGTCTTTATTTAATTCTTTAGATATTCTTTTAATATTTTCTTTAATATCTTTTGTTATTGGAGAGACTTCACCTTTATAGTCTACCATAGTACAAATACTTAAAATTTCTTCAACAGCACCTTTAGTAATAAGTTGTGTTTTATTACCATCATTTACAACAACAGAAAGTCTTCTACGAGTAAAATCAAAAGGAATTTCGTCAACTAATTTATATTTATCTACATATTCTGTCATATTATTGTTTAAAGCTCTAGCTATAACTGCTTCATCTATATTTCCTTTAAGTCCAGTTTGAAAGTAAGAATTTAAAAATGCATGTTTTAAAATACGTAAATCTTCATTACCATTTATATCTAAATATTTTTCTAAAACTATTTTATCTTCTGTTAATGTTCCGGTTTTATCGGTACAAAGAATATTCATAGCACCAAAATTTTGAATAGAATCAAGTTTTTTTACAATAGTTTTCTTTTTAGACATTTTCATAGCACCTTTAGATAAGGTGGATGATGTTATAACAGGTAATAATAAAGGTGTTATACAAATAGCTATAGCTACTGCAAAGGTAAAGGCTGTTACTGGACTATGTTTCCAAGCATTTAATATAAAAACAATAGGTGTTAATATAACCATAAATTTTATAAGTAATCTACTTATATTTTCTATTCCTAATTGGAAAGAAGACTTAGGTTTACCTGTAGTAATTGTATGAGCAACTTTGCCAAAGTAAGTATTATCTGCTGTTTTAATAACAACGCCTTTGGCTGAACCACTAATAACATTTGTACCCATGAAACAAATTGTATCTAAATCTGAAATATTATCTAATTCTTCCATAGAAATTTCAGAATTTATATTTTTTCGTACAGCATCAGATTCTCCAGTTAAAGAAGACTGACCAACATATAAATCTTTTGATTCTATTATTCTTAAATCTGCAGGAATCATACTACCAGCAGATAATAAAACAATATCTCCAATAACTATTTCTTTTATTGGAACTTTAATTTCTTTACCATTTCGTAAAACAGTGGTAGTTGTAGCTACTAATTCTTTTAATTTTTCTGCTGCTTTATTAGAACGAAATTCTTCAAAAAATTCTAATAAAGTACTAGAAGTGACTAGTATAGCTATAACAATAATATTGGCATAGCTAGGAGAATTTGCAAGGTATACATCTGTATAAAATAGAATTAGTACAATGCCAAGTAATATACAATTAAAAGGAGTAAATAAACTTTGAAATAAATAATTATACCATTTTTTTGGTTTGGTTTGAGTAATTTCATTATAACCAAATTTATGTAGTTTTTCCTCAGCGGTTTTTGTAGATAGACCGTTTTTCTATGACATTATATTTTTTTATAAATTCATCTTTTGAAAGGATGCACTCTTGACCATACATTTTAGATATATTAACTTCTTCTTTTGAATTTACCATTAAAATCATCTCCAGTTATATTGTTTGTATTAGTTTATATTATTTTAAAGCATAA
>CAOPQH010000075.1 GCA_948505485.1 uncultured Clostridia bacterium | reverse complement strand
CTATATATTCTTTTTCTTCTTTTTTTATTATTTGTGAAAATGTAACTTCAGTTTCATCTTCAAATTTAATATATGGATACATCATAAATTTTATCTCCTTTTGTACTTATTATAATATATATTATAACATATAATATGTATTTTTAAAATATATAATTTTTTACTTCTTTTATTTCGTAAAGTTATTCTAATAAATTATCTTTAATAATATTTTTTCTCTTATTTTATACTATTTATAATAATTTATCAATTATTTATTGCATATTTATATAAATTTCATACAAACTATAAAAAGGAGGTTTATTATGGTAATTTTAAAAATTATAGCTTTATCTTTAAGTTCTCTTATTGTGCTTTTTATTTTAACAAAACTGACAGGTAACCGTGAAATATCTCAACTTACAATGTTTGATTATATAATTGGAATCACTATAGGTTCTATTGCTGCAGAAATGGCTACATCACTTGAAGATGATTTTTTAGAGCCTTTAACTGCAATGATTGTATATGGTTTAGCTTCTATTATTATAGCAATTCTTTCTTCAAAATCCTTAAAAATTAGGCGTTTTATTACTGGTAAAGCTAAAATACTTTTTAATGATGGAACTCTATATAAGAATAATTTTAAAAGTGGAAAAATTGACTTAAATGATTTTTTTATGGAATGTAGAGATAAAGGCTTTTTTAATTTATCAGATATTCAAACAGCTTTATTAGAGCCAAATGGAAAAATTAGTATTTTACCTAAAACAGATAAAAAACCATTAACACCAAATGATATGCAAATCTCTGTTAAACAAGAAAAGTTAGTTTTTAATTTGATTTTAGATGGTAATATTTTATACGAAAATTTAAAATATAGTGGAAATAATGAAAAATGGTTATATAAAGAACTTTCAAAACAAGGTTTTAAAGATATTAAAGATATCTTTTTGGCAACATGCGATTATGAAAATAACTTAAGTGTTTATCCTGATTGTTCTAAAAAAGATAGAAACGATTTATTTGAATAAAAAAGGTGACAATATAGGATATTTTGAACTCATACTGTCACCTCCAATGTTGTTATAAAAATATTTTTTGGAAGATTTGGTTTTTCATCTTGAAAATATAATTCTAATGCTTCTTTTAAGTTTTTTAAAGCTTCTTCTATTGTTTTCCCTTGGGATGCTACACTATTATCTAAACATTTTGCTACATACCATTCTTCTTCTTTTTGTATCATTACATTATATTTAATACTCATATAAACTCCTTTCTTTTACTTTATAAGATTATATTGCTTGTTTATATAACAGGAAAGGATAACTTTTCTATTATATAAACAATCGGAAAGCCTTAGTATTAGCATAATTTTAACTTTATTCTTTGGCTTTCCGTGAATTCGTTCTTGTTGACTTTTTTCGACTATTTATTACTTACTTGTATTCTATTCTTCTACTTTTTCAAACATGTCTTTTCCTACACCACACATAGGACATACCCAATCTTCTGGTAAATCTTCGAATTTTACTCCTTCTGCCTCTTCATCATATGTGTATCCACATACTGTACATACATATTTCATAATCAATCCCTCCTTTATACTTTTTAAATAATTTTATCTTAATAAATTATTTGCCAATTCTTCCATTTTTATAACATTTTGATTATTCATTTTTGATTTTATTGTAACTTTTGAATTACAAATTGTTATATCTTTCATATCTTCTAGTATTTCTAACATTGTTTTAGCTGCTGATGGAGCCCATGTTCCATTTTCAATTATTCCTATTTTTCTATTTTGATAATTCTTTCCTTTCAAGTGCATCAAAAATTGTTCCATTGGTGGAAATACTGATGCATTATAACTTGCTGCTGCTAATATTATTTTATCATATCTAAATGCATCTTCTATACATTCTGCCATATCTTCCCTGGCCAAATCTGCTATAGCAACTTTTTTAGCACCTTTTTCTTCTAGTATTTCTTTCATTTTTCTTGCAGCATCTGCAGTATGTCCATGAATAGATGCATATGCTATAAATACCCCATCATCTTCTGGTTTATAACTACTCCATATATCATATTTATTTATATAATGCTCTAAATTTTCTTTTAAAATAGGTCCGTGTAATGGACAAATCATGTTAATATCTAATGTTGATGCCTTTTTTAATAAAGCTTGTACTTGTATTCCATATTTTCCAACTATATTAAAATAGTATCTTCTAGCTTCGCAGTCCCAATCTTCTTCTGTATCTAACGTTCCAAATTTTCCAAATCCATCTGCTGAAAATAATATTTTATTACTTTCTTCATATGTTACCATAACCTCTGGCCAATGTACCATTGGTGCCATTATAAATTTCAAGCTATGTTTTCCTGTATTTATTACATCTCCTTCTTTTACAACAATTTCTCTTTCTTCTAGGTTTTCTATATCAAAAAATTGTGGTAAAAATGCAAATGTTTTTTGGTTTCCTATTAATTTCATATTAGGATATTTTTTGCAAAGCAAACCTATATTAGATGCATGATCTGGCTCTAAATGTGAAATTACTAAATAGTCTATATTTTCTCCATTTAAAGCAGTTTCTAAATTTTCCAACCATTCTTCTGTTTTTCTTTTATCAACTGTATCCATTACAACATTTTTGTCATCTTTTATTAAATATGAATTATATGAAATTCCATTTGGAACAACATATTGACTTTCAAATAAATCAATATCTTTATCGTCTACTCCTATATATATTATTGAGTCTGTTATTTCTATACTTTTCATAAATTCCTCCTATCACTTTACTATTTTTATTATTTTACCATAAATTTTTATAATTGCAATATTATTTTTGCAAAATTTTAGCAAACATTTTTTTGTAAAAAGTATTGCTTTTATTTTGCTAATACTATATAATATTTTTTGAAAGTAAGAATATACATATATACCACTATCTGTACAGGCATTGAAGTGGTACTAATGAAAAAAGGAGATTTAAAATGGAACATTGGAGTTTAGAAGATTATAAAAGTTTTACAGATAAAAATATAAAAAGAAATTCAAAATATAGGTCTAATAAAACTTCTATTGACGGTCATACATTTGATAGTCTTAAAGAGGCAAATTATTATAGTGAATTAAAATTAAGGTTACAAGCAAATGAGATTAATGGTTTTTGCATTCAACCTACTTTTATTTTAGCACCTAGTCTTAAATATAAAGCTGATTTTATAGTTTTTAATAAAGATAATTCTACTGATGTTATTGATGTTAAAGGTTATAGAACAAAAGAATATATTGCTAAAAAGAAAATGTTTGAAGATAAATTCAATTTAAAAATAACTGAAATATAGAAAACCATTCTTTAACCTCCCTTTGTGCTTACTAATTTTAGTTTACAAATAAAATTGGCAAATCTCAAAGGCATAGCAATTATAGCATTTCTATATAATAGAAATTTTGAATAACTCTTGAATTATGTTAGTAAGTTTTTTATTATACAAAAAATAAATCTCGAAAACGAGATTTATTTTTTTCTTGTTGTATTTGATGTAGTACTATTTGACGTTGTATTATTTGATGTAGTATTATCTATTGCTCTATAACCTGTCTTATTTATAATTTTATTACTTATTTCTTTAACACTTTCTGATGCCTCATACTCTGTTTGTCCAAATAATTCTTCATGTAGTTTTTTTACATTTGTTTCTAATGAAACTGGTACACCATACCATGCATCTAGAGTTTTACCTTTAACTTCGTATGGCCATCCTATACTATCTGTTATTTTATATGAAGATAATTGTGTAGCTAATGATAACAATTCTGTTGAATTTATATTAGTTTGTACTTTAGGTAAAATTTCATCTACCATTCTATTTAATGTTCCAATATCCATTGTTTTTGCTTTGTCGAAAGCTGTCATTATTACAGTTCTCATTCTTTCTGTTCTTTTATAGTCTCCACCTGCTAGTTTTCTTATTCTTCCATATGTAACTGCTTGCACACCGTTTAATTTTTGTCTACCAGCATGTGATAATTGTGGTGATGAAATTCCTGTATTTTTAGATGTATCTTTTATATATTTATTCATTTGCTTTAGTTCTTCTTGCTTAATATCTATTTCTATTCCACCCATTATATCTATTATGTTTGCAACTCCTTCAAAATTAACAGTTGCAAATTCTGAAATATTTAGATCTAAATTTTTATTTAATGTACCTATTGTTAATGAAGGTCCACCATAAGCATGTGCATGTGTTACTTTTGTTAAATTATGTCCTTCTACTTCTACATAAGTATCTCTATAAACTGATGCTAATTTTGCTTCTTTTGTCTTTTCATTTATGCTTAATATTATAATTCCATCTGTTCTAGAGCCATTATTTGAATTAACGTTTCTAGAATCTACTGCCAACAAAGCAATATTTCTATATCCTTCTGGTACGTTATCAGATATATTTAACATACTTGTATCTAATGTTGTATATTCTATTTTATTTAGCTTATTGATAACAAATCCACATATTACTCCTATTATAATTATTATTAATAATAGAAAAGTTATAATTATTTTTTTCTTTCTATTGTTATTTTTTCTATTTCTTCCTCTATTATTTCTTGCATTATTTTGTACCTTTGTATTAGTACTATGTTTAGCCATTTTGTATCACAACCTTTTTTTTAATTTAACGTTGTAAGTATATACTTATTTTTTTTATATGTCAAATTTCTACTTTTTTTTCTTTTTTAATATTTTGTCATATTTCTCTATTGCGCTATCAATATCTCCATCAAACTCTTTTTTTCCCTTATTCATAACAATTCCTCGTTTGCAAAAAGATTTTGCTACAGATGTTGAATGGGTTACAAATAACAAAGTTACATCTTCTTGACTTACAACCTCATTAACTTTTTCTATACATTTATTTCTAAATTCTTCGTCTCCAACACTTAATGCTTCGTCCACTATTAAAATATCTGGCTCAATATTTACATTTATTGAAAATCCAAGTCTTGCTTTCATACCACTTGAATATGTTCTAACAGGTTGATCTATATATTCTTCTATATCTGCAAAATCTACAATAGTTTGTTCTAATTTTTTTATTTCTTTATTTGGTAAACCTAAAATTTGACCTTTTAAATAAATATTTTCTCTTCCAGTAAATTCTAAATCAAAACCTGATGTCAACTCTAATAATGCACTTACTCTTCCATCTACTTTGATTTTTCCTTCTGTTGGAAATGCTACTTCAGTTATCATTTTTAGAATTGTAGATTTACCAGCACCATTTCTTCCAAATAACGCAACTGACTCTCCTTTTTTTATTTTAAAAGATACATTATCTACAGCATTTTTTTCTCTATGTGGTACTTGTTTAAATAATAATCCTACTAATCTTGTTTTATCGTTTTTATATAATTTATATCTTTTAGTTACATTTTTAAATTCTATTACTGTCTTACTCATTTATCTTCTCCTAACTTAAAACATCTGGGATTTCTTTTCTTAATTTTTTATAACTCCATAATGCTAAAATCACCATTAATATTGTTAATATAATGAAATACATTAATCTTTTTGGTTGTTGCCAAAACCATAATTTATTTATAAAACAATTTCTAAATCCTGTTACTAAAAATGTTACTGGATTTAACATTAAAAATCTGTGTAACCAAGGAGATGTAATTTTATCAACATCCCAAAGTATACCTGATAGCCAAAATACAGCGGTTATAAAAGATTTTACTAAATTTACAAAATCCTTACTCATAGCTCCAATAAATGATGATAGTAATGCCCATAATGTAAAAAATATAAATGATGAAATTATAAAAAATGGCAATTGTAATAAATATATATCTGGTGGATACCCAAAAGCCCAAAATATTAATATTACTATAATTATTAATAGTATATTTACAAATAAATTTGACAAACTTACAAAAGTTGGTATTGTTGATACTGGAAACTTCATTTTTGTAACTAAATAACTATATTTCCTTATACAGCTTGTTCCTCCTGTTATCATATCTCCCATGTAAAACCATGGAACTAAACCTGCAATCAACCATAAAAAAAATGGATATCCTGAAACTTGTCCGCTTGATCTTAATCCTATTGAAAATGCAAACCAATAAACAAATATTGTAACTGTTGGTTTAATTACTGCCCAAGACCATCCAAGTGCAGAGCCTCTATATGTTTTTATTAAGTCTGATTTGGCTAGTTTAAAAATTTGTTTTCTGTATTGAATATGTTCTTTTATTATTTTTAATAGTGTTTTCATATTTCTCTCCTGTTTTCTTTCTATTAATATTGTTTTCGTTTGTATGTTATCACTAAATATTACAAAATGCAAGTTTTTATTTTTTATAATTTTAACTATTATTTTTTTATCTATTTGTTAATTGTAAAAAACCTCTAACTGCATATGGAATAAGTAGTACAAAATAAGTTAATGTATATTGACCTTTGGCCTCCCATATTATATGAAACAAAAATCCTCCTATAAATATAATTATAAAAATTAATTGTTTATATTTTATATTTTTAAAATCTATAATCATATAAGTTGTTGCTCCAAACAGAATTAAGCTTTGAACTATGTTCATATAAAATGTTAATAATTTATTTAAAAGGCCTTCTCCTTTAATAGCTTTAACAATTGATATATTTGGATTATTTGATTTTCTCATTTTATATATCCACAAACTTTGAAATGTAGGATTATTCCATTGTGAAATGGTTTTTTTGTAAAAAAACTCTATAGCATATTTAGGATCATTTCTAAATTTTTCTAATGATTGTTTTATTGCTTCTACTGAACCTTGTACATCTGCTTTTACTATTAAATTTAATACCTTCAAGTCTCCCTTTTCTATTTGACTAAATAAATCATTTAATGTTACTTTTGAATTTGCATT
>CAOPQH010000074.1 GCA_948505485.1 uncultured Clostridia bacterium | reverse complement strand
CTTTTTTAGAATTATATCCACTTTTCTCATATACACTTCTATTATATCTGTTGTACCAACCTGGTGCTCTTTTACTTTCTTGTAATCCCATAGCAACATATGAACTCATTGGAATTCCATCGTTTTTTTCTTTTTGGGTTACTATTTTTATTGAAGTATCTATCATTAAATTTCCAAACAAATATACTAATATAAATAAAGCAATTGGAATGAGTGTTTTTATTCTCTTTTCTGAGATAGAACTTAATATTAACATGCAAATAATAGCTATCATAGTTACTAAATAATTTGATTTAAATATGATTGCTAATTCTATACATACACTGCTTAATACAATATTTTTAACTTTTTTATCTTCTAAATATAACAATAAAAACAATACTGATAACATAGATGTTGCTAATCCAAATAAATTTCCATATACAAATGTAACATAAAGAGTAATTGGTATAAATAAAAATAATGCAAATATTGTATATATAGATGTTTCCCTATTTTTAAATAATATTTTAGTTATTTTATATATTGCAAAAAATGATACTAATATAGCTAAAACATTTAATAATTGTATCCCTAAAAAATTATATTTTATCCCAAATACAAAAGAAGTCATTGTTTCAAATAAAATTAAACCTATTTGATGAGGATTACAAAAACCATATTTTCCTTCTTCGAATCCTGTAGTTATTCCATGTTTTAAGTCATTTGCAATATTCAATATATATTTTTGGTCAGCTCTTGGAAATAATTGTATCAGCATTATCCAAATAATTGTTAATAAAGCCCATATTCCTACTGTAATCCAAATAATTTTTTTACTTACTTTAATCTCTTTTTTTCTTAGAAAATATATTAATCCAATTACTAAACATATTGATACTATATGAATTATAGGATTATCTGGCAAATATTGTGTTATTTCTGTTTTATCCATATATGAAGTTTGAAATATACTTGTTATGAATAAAAATACTAATATTATAATTGCAATAATTTGTATAACTTTTTTTATGAAATTTTCTATTTTTTTATTAACATCCACTTTATTACATCTCCAATTTCAGTTTTTTATTTACTATTGTAGAGAAGCCATGCGTGTTGATAGCACTTTTCGTTTTAGGAAGTATCCTTTTAGAAAGTACCTAAACCGAACCTGATAAAACATATATAATTTTATGACCGTCAAGCTACCTGTCAATAGGGTGTTTTCTTTTTCGCAAGCTCAAATGAAAAACACTATTGACACGCGTGACTACTCTACAATTTTGAAAAGTGCTATCACCAAGTGTGGCTTCTCTACAAAAACAACTATTATCTTAACAAATTTAAACTTTCTTTTCTATAATAATAAATCCTATTGCAAAAATAATTCCTATTATAGATAAAACAATACCTTGTTTCAAATAAGGAGTCTCATATTTTAAAGTAATATTGTGTTCTCCACTATTTAGCTGAACCCCTATAAAACCTATATTTACATTTAAAACTTCTGTCTCAACTCCATCTACATATGCTCTCCATCCTTTTGTATATGGAGTTGAAATTTGCAATACTCCATTTGTAAAATTTTGTATTTTCCCTTCTATTAAACCATCTTTACATTTAATTAATTCAAACGGTGTATTTTTAAGTTTTTCTACACTTTCTTGATATATATTCATTGGTACTGCTATAATCTTTATATCATCGCAACTATATTCGCCTTGTTCAGAGAAAGTAACTTTAATTTTACCTTTATGGATATCTTTATATCCTAAATTAATTAACATATTATCATTTTTTATGTAATATGGATCCTCTTGTGCATCCCTTATTCTACTGATTTTTTTTACATTTTCATATTTAAATTTTATATTATACTTATTTTTTGACTTTGCTTTAAAATTAGTTAATTCTAAATACAACTCACAATTTTCAGCTTGTTTAATATTTAGTTCTATATATTGATTTTGTTTTTTAGTTTTTATTTTATATTTATTTTTTTCTTTATTTATAATTTTGTATTTATCTTTTAATTTATACTCAACATTTCTTGTTGTCTTTTCTTTTATTTGACTAATTAAATTATCTTTATATTCTATATTGGATAATTTATCTTTTACAACTACTGTGTCTAACAAAGCTTGTTCTTTCTCTAACGATGATAATTTATCATAATCTTCTTTTAATATATAATTATCATAAAAAGCACCTAAATTTAAATAGTTCTTATTTTTATATACTTTCGTACCTTCTTGCAAATCATAAATTTTTTCATATCCATAAGGCACATAAGAATTTTTTCCTTTTCCCACAACAAAATACTTATTAGCTAATAATGTAGTAATTTTAGTTCTACTATCTACTTCCCTTAATGGATTTGTATCAGAATTATATGTTCTGTTATTTATATCTTTTGAAAGAATTCCTATATATTTATTTCCAATGGATAAATAACAATTTATTGCATTATATTTATGTATTAATGCATTATTAGTATTTAAATATTCATTATTTGCAATTCTATAAAATTCATTATCATTCTCTTTTATTTTATCTATTGCTTTATCATAATTCTTTATTTTATCACCCAAGCTATTGTATTTTTCAATTACTGTATTTGATGCAATAAATTCATCTATATAATCTTTACCTGATTGAGAATATAAGTTTGTAGCATAATAAACAATATTTAATACTACTAAAACAAAAATTACATATTTTAGTTTGCTTTGTTTTTCTATAAATTTTTTACTTAAAATAATTACAAAGACCATAGCTAGTGCAAATGATATACTTACTAGCGAAACTTTTCTTCCCACTCCATCACAACATAACAGTATTAATGTATACAATATTATTGTAAAAAGCATATATATTATTTGACTTTTTGAATATTTTAAGTCTTCTTTAAAATTTAATACTACCATATATGATAATAAAAAGGAATATCCAAATGTCCATCTATTAGATTGAAAAGATAAACCATTCATTAATGAACCAAATATACTAAATAACAGCATTATTGTTTCTATTATTATACATGTTTTTATGGTTTTATTTTCTCTTTCTTTCTTATTTAATAAAGATATTGGTAGTATTATTAATGCTATAGAAGATATACAAATTCTTGTCCAATATAAACTGTTATTAGATGTTAAACCTGTAAAAAGAGTTTTATAATACTTAAATGTGTATGCTACCATATTAGCGTTTCCTAGTCTATTCGAATTTTGATAAGCATAAATAGTAGGAAGTAATATTATTCCTGCTATCATTATTCCTATGATATATGAAATTAAAGCTTTTATAAATTTATTAAATAAAAATTTTTTTCCTTTTTCTTTATACTCACAAAAATATTTCACTATTGCATATATAAATGCTAAAATTGTTATGACATATAAAAAATAGTAATTCATTATTGCTGTTATTGCTATTGTAAATATGAAAAGTATACTCTTGTTTTCTTTGTAAATTTTATCAATTCCTAATGTAACTAATGGCAACATTATTAATGCATTTAAGAAAAATGGATGCCTTGTACCCGAATAAACTGCAAACCCACAAAAAGTATACATTATTGCACCTAAAATCGAGTTAAATGATTTCTTTTTATTATAGTTGCAATATACCAAAAATGCTATTCCTATAAAATACATTCTAATAAAAATTAAAACTCCATATGCAAGTTCTAATTTACTCATTGGAAATAGTAATGATAAATATGCAAATGGATCTCCTAAAATATAATAAGAATATTGTCCTATTATATCTATTCCAATCCCTAAATTCCATGAAAAAGTTGATATGCCATTTTGAATACTGTTTCTTATTATTTCATTAAAGTTATATAATATTGGAAAATGTTGATTAAATCCATCTTCTTGCCATATAAAACTTTTTCCTTTAAATAAAAATATGCTATATATAGCTAATCCTATTGTTGCAAATAATACTGTATAAATTAAATATATTCTTGATTTTTTATATTTTTGTTTTTCCATTTTTATCCTCTCTTATTTTTTATATTATATATCACAAACATACTATAATCAACAGAGATATACAAAATAATTGCACATTTTTGCAATTTAATATTTTTATTAAATTACATATGTGCAATTATTCAAGTATTTCTCATTTTAATTATTCAATAATATTTTAGTATTATCAAATTTAATACTTCATCTTTTTTACCATTTAACTGTAGACTTTTAATTTCTAGCTTTTACTTTTGTTATTTTAGTTTTTGCTATTTTTGTATTTACCTTTTTTTACTTATATAATATTTCATTTACTTTTTTGTTTTTAATTTTAAAACATTAGAATATTTTCCTAAATATTGTTTTTTTCCTACTTTTTTATAGCTTCTTACTTTTATTTTATATTGTTTACCTGCTTTTAGTTTTTTTATTACAATAGATGTTTTGTTTGTACTTCCATAATACTTATATTTTCCTTTTGCATTATCACATACATAAATTTTATATCCCGTTACCTCTTTTGTCTTTTTCCAGCTTAATTTTATACTTTTTTTAGATTTAGATTTAACTTTTAATTTTGTTACTTTAGGTGGAACTATGTTAAATTTTTTCTCAGTTGTTCCTATATAACTTCCTAGTAACTGTATTTTAACTGTTGCTTTTCCACTCTTTTTATTGTTTTTGTATGTTATTTTATAATCTTTATTTTTTGTAAGAGTATATTTTCCATCTTTTATTGTAATTTTGGGTTTAATACCTTTGCCTGTATATACTTGATCTTTTATTTTTTCTATTTTTAACTCATCTATTCCGGCTATTATATTAATTTTTTGTTTTATGTTTATGTTTGTATTTTGTTTTAATTTAGCTGTTAAATATGCTTTGCCTGCTCTATTAAATTTTAAAACTCCTTTATTATTTACAGTAAATATTGATTTGTCTGAACTTTCAAAGATAAGATCATTTGAATCTATTGTCATACATCTTCCTTGCAATCCAGGATTAAGAACTACTATTTTTGTTTCAAAACCGTTTTTGTGATTTTTTTTATATATTTCTTTCATAGAATTATAATATAATTTTACATCACTAGATAACATATCTACTTTTCTTGTTATTTTACTATTTTTAATTTTTACAGCTAAATCTGTTGTATAAGATTTCCCGAATAATTGTACCCAATAAAGAACATTTCCGTATTTTACACAACCAATACCTATAGATGTAAAGTTTGTATTCAAAATATTTGCTTTATGTCCTGGTGAATTCATCCAAGATTGCATTACATATTCAGATGTTGATTGTCCTGCTGCTATATTTTCTCCCATATAACTAAATGATTTATTTATTGCTGTAAAACAACTTGTTCCATTTGGTCTAGTATGGTCAAAATTTAATACTAATTCACTTGCACGAATCATTGCAGAATCTAATAAGTATTTGTCCATATTTAACCCATTTAATCCTTTTGCTTTTCTTTCTTTATTTACAATATTTAATACTTCATATGCTGATGTATAATCATTAGTTACAGTTACATTAAATGATACTGTTTCGTTTGCAGCTTTTGAAGTGATTGATGTAATAACACTAAATGCTGCAACTATTAAAATACTTAATAATAATTTTTTTGTTTTCATATAAATTCCCCCTTTATAATTAAATTTTCTAAAAAATATTATCATTTTCTTCTAATATAATTTCTTTTAATTTTTCTTTTAATTCTGGTAAACTTTCTTTTATTGTTCCCCATAAAACTGATAAATCAACATTTTCATAATCATGTACAATTCTATTTCTCATTCCTTTAATACTATTCCATGGAATAGTATTATATTTTATAATTGTTTCTTCTGTTATTTCTTTTACTAACTCTCCAATTTGAGATACTGTAAAAGCACATGCTGTAATCGTCTTTTTATCGTCTATAAAATCTTTTGATTCTAATCCTTTTACATATTCTTGAACATCAGTAATATATACAATAATTTTTTGTATTATAATTCTATCTTTGCTTTTCATATACAACAACTCCTTCTTTTTGTATATCATTATAAATTCTACTACCTTTTTGAATTTCTGTTATTTCAAACAAATCTACATTTTTTTGTAATCTTTGAACTAGTTCTTCTAATAAACCATAAAAATTTATATTTAATAACTGTCCTTCACTATCAATTACTATATCTATATCACTTGATGGAGTTTGTAAGTTTTTTGCATAAGACCCAAACAATATTGCTTCTTTTACCGAAAAATTTTTCATAACATCATTTACTATCTGTTTTATTTCTTCTATTGTATATACTTTTTCACTCATATTTTACATCTCCTATCTCTATCAATTTGCTTACATTATAACAAAAAATACTTTATATGACAATTTAATTCACAAAAAAATATCACTTAAAAAGTGATATTTTTTATATTTTAATGTTTTACTTCATCAAGTGGTACTACTCTTAAAGTATACCCCATAGGGTATAATAATTTTATAAGCGTATTTGTCTGTGGAGAATTAACACATTTTTCTATTCTAGCAATTACAGATTGTGTAATTCCGCTTTTTTTACTTAGTTCTCTTTGTGTCAGTTTATTTTTCTTTCTAGCCTCTATCGTAGCTTTAATAATATCCATTTCTAACTTAATTTCAGCTTCTTGTTCTGGCGTTATATCTAATTCTTTCTCAAATTCTTTCCAATTTGTTAAATCTTTACTCATTCTTATTCTCACTCCTTTTAATATAATCTTTTAATAATCTCTTTGCTTTATCAATTTCCTTTTGTGGTGTTTTTTGACTTTTTTTCATAAAAACACTTAATAATATAAATCTATTATTATTACAATAAGCAAAAAGTATTCTATCTCTTAATGGTCGTAATTCCCATATATTACTGTCGATATGTTTAATATATGGCTCTCCTATTGATAATCCACTCTCGCTCAAAATTCTAATATATGCTACAATTTTAGTAAATTTT
>CAOPQH010000073.1 GCA_948505485.1 uncultured Clostridia bacterium | reverse complement strand
TGTCCAATAGCCTTTGACTATCCGCCATGCATACCATATGAACAACTCATACAGATTTGCTAATCTGGAGCCTCTTTCCGGCATGAAGTCTTCAGAAAACCTCTTCCACTTATGACAGCTGTAGCTTTTTGCAACCTCTGCGCCTTTAACGAACTCAATTTTTTCAGTTTTTTTGTTCATCGTAGGCTCGATTGTCGAGATTCTATACTCGTATTTGACAGATTTGAGACCTTCTTCTAAGGTTTCCAAAAAGGTCTTTTCTCTGTCTGTTTTGTGAGACAGTTCCTTCTTTTCATTATTTAACCACCTTTTTACTTTTTTCCTCTTTTCAGAGGTCATTTTAAAAAAGTATGGTACTTTTTTATTTTTCATTTGTACGGGTAATGTTACAACTTCCCCGTTTTCTTTTTTGGTGATAATAAAATCACCTTCAATTTCAATTATCATTCTACCACATTTAATTTCAATGTAGTGTTCTTCGTAGTGTTCTTCGTACTGTTTTTTCATTTTGCTATACCTCCTTTATGTAGTAGTACATAATTAACTTCAAACAATAGCTTTAGCTATTATGCTAAAAATAATAACATATTTTTACATTTTTTGCAAATTTTAAAACTTATGCCATCGCATAAACTTTGTGTTAGAACACCACATTTTATATTAACAATATTTCATACATACTTGTTTTTACTTCAGTTAATATACTGAACTTTTCTGTTAATGGAAGTTTAAATAATATTGTAAGCATATATTCTATATATTTTTCTATTTTAACAATTATAATTAACTCATTATTTTTATTATTCATTTTAAAGCAACTTTATATTTAGCATAATTAAAAGAGAGACCTTGAAATTTCAAAGTCTCTCTTTTTTTTTCGATTCACGTACACAGTCGCCTGTGTGGAGTGCTACTTTGTAAGCACAAACACACCCAAGCTCCTGTATTGAGTATTGCCTGGATTATCGCTACACTGGACATCGCAAACAGGGGAAATATAACCATTATTGCACCACCCCCCACCAACCAGCACATAACGCCCTCCGTGCATTACAGTCTTGCAGGTATTTCCGATTCCATCTCGGAATCCACCTACCTTTCTTTTGGCTGATGTCTCATAGTCTCTAGCAGGATTGGGACTATTTGCATAGTTCCCTTCTCCGGATGAATCATTGGCTATATAGCTTAATGTCCAATAGCCTTTGACTATCCGCCATGCATACCATATGAACAACTCATACAGAGTTGCCAATCTGGAACCTCTCTCCGGCATGAACTCCTCAGCAAACTTCTTCCATTGCTCACAAGTATACTTTCTTGCGACTTCTGCACCCTTGATGAACTCAATTTTTTCAGTTTTTTTGTTCATTGTGGGTTCGATAGTTGAAATCCAGTAAATATATTTAACGGATTTCAAACCTTCTTCTAAGGTTCCCAGAAATTTTTTTTCTCTGTCTGTTTTGTGAGACAGCTCCTTCTTTTCATTATTTAACCACCTTTTTACTTTTTTCCTCTTTTCAGAGGTCATTTTAAAAAAGTATGGTACTTTTTTATTTTTCATTTGTACGGGTAATGTTACAACTTCCCCGTTTTCTTTTTTGGTGATAATAAAATCACCTTCAATTTCAATTATCATTCTACCACATTTAATTTCAATGTAGTGTTCTTCGTAGTGTTCTTCGTACTGTTTTTTCATTTTGCTATACCTCCTTTATGTAGTAGTACATAATTAACTTCAAACAATAGCTTTAGCTATTATGCTAAAAATAATAACATATTTTTACATTTTTTGCAAATTTAAAAAATTAGTCCATTGCTAAACTTTTTGTAGAAAAATTACTTTTGATATTAACCATACATTATTTTATTATATTTTCTAAAATTGTGTTTACTTGTCTTTATTTGAAATGTAATCTTCATTTACTAAAATATGCAATCTTTTTATTTGATGGTATTTAATAAATATTGACTAATAATTATTAAATATGTTAATATATACATATTGAATTTAAAGGAAAAGTAGGAATAAATATGGATATACAAAAAATAAAAGCGATTATCGAAGCAATACTTTTTGTAGCTGGAAGAATCGTAAAAGAAGAAGAACTTATAGCTAATTTAGAATTAAGTAAAGATGATATAGAAGCAATTATTCAAAGCATGCAAGAGGACTACAAAAACAGAGGAATAGAAATAATAAAAATAGAAAATGGATATCAATTATGTTCTAAAAAAGAATACTATGAAAATATATATCCTATTATAGACAAAAGAATAAAACCTAATTTATCAAATGCAGCATTAGAAACTTTAGCTATAATTGCATATAACCCTAAAATAACAAGAGCAGAAATAGAAGCAATTCGTGGAGTAAGTGTAGATGCAACAATATATAAATTATTAGAATTTGGCTTAATAGAAACTGCAGGAAAGTTAGATGCACCAGGAAGACCAACAATATATAAAACAAATGATGAATTTTTGCGTATGTTTGGTTATACTTCATTAAATGATTTGCCAGAATTGCCAAGATATAAACTAGATGAAAATAGACAAATAGTTATAGATGAATTAATTGAAAATAATATAGAAGAAGTAGAAGAAAAAAAGGAAAATAATGGTGAAGATACGAAAGATAAAGATATAGAATTTAGTCAAAAAAATAAAGAGGAGGAATAATATGAGATTATCACAAACAGGAATGGGAACAGTAAAATTAAATAATATAGATGAAATGTATCCAGGGCAAAGCATATTATTGCAAACAGGACAATTAGTACAATATGGAGCTGGTATATTTGCATATAATAATATACCATTATTAGTAAAAAGAAATATAGAAAAAATAATTACAGATACATTAAATAAATATGGATGTATAGAGGTGTTATTACCTACGTTACAACCAGATACAATTTGGAAAAATTCAGGAAGATATAATCATTATGTTGAAGACGGAACAATGTTAATAACAGAATCAAACAAAGGAACTTTTTGTTTAGCTCCAACAGGGGAAGAAGCAATGCTTGAATTTGCAAGAGAAAAGTTAAAATCATATAAAAATTTACCAGTAACTTTTTATCAGATTGGAGAAAAGTGTCGTAATGAAATTAGAACAAGAGGTTATTTATTAAGAGGAAAAACTTTTCCGATGCTTGATGCATACAGCTTTGATATAGATGAAAAAGGAATGAAAATATCTTATAAAAAGGCAAAAGATGCATTTATAGAAATATTTAAAAAAATAGGATTAGATGTTATTCCAATAGTTGCAGATAATGGAGCTATGGGAGGAAAAAAATCTGAAGAATTTATGCTAATATCAAAACAAGGAGAAGATAAAATATTATATAATGAAGAAACAAAGGTTGGATTAAATACAGAAATATTAGAAAGAGAAGATTACAAAGAATATTTAAAAGAAGAATATGGAATAGAAGATATATCTAATTTTAAAGAAATAAGAACAATGGAATTAGGACATATATTCCAACTAGGAACGAGATATTCAGAAATGATGAATGGAAAATATATTGACCAAAATGGAAAAGAAACTCTTTATTATATGGGATGTTATGGAATAGGAGTAAGTAGAACTCTTGCAGCATTATATGAAAATTGTTTATTAAAAGATAAATTTGAAAATCCATGTGGCTTTAACTTACCAAAATCTGTTGCACCATATATGGTTCAAATAGTTCCAAAAATTGAAGATGAGAAAAAAATGGATTTTGCCACAGAAATATATGAAAAGCTACAACAAAATGAGATTGGTGTAATAATAGATGATAGAGAAAAAATTACCATAGGATCAAAAATAAAAGATAGTAAAGTTTTAGGAACTCCATACTTAATAGTAATAGGTGACAAAACAGATGGAACAGATATAGAATTAGAAGATAATAAAACAGGAGAAAAACAAAAATTTAATAATATAGATGAATTAATACAATTTTTTAATATATAGTAATATTTTAGATATAATATAAAATCTAGCAATATAGAACAAATCGGAAATACCTGCAAGCTTTAACGCACGGAGGGCGTTATGCGCTGGTTGGTGGTAATTACAACAATAATGGAAACAATTACCCTGTTGGCGATGTCAAGTATAACAATAATCCAAACAATACTCAATACAATAGCTCGGGTGTGTTTGTGCTCTAATATTAAGTGAGATTATATATTTTAAGGAATATATACAGTACTTTTGTTAGATATTAAAGGAAGTCTATTCCTTCTTAAAAGAAATTTTAAGTAAATATGAATTATGAAAGTATATATGTTAGTAGATTTAAAATTGAATACATGTATACTTTTTTAAATATAAGATAAAATATTACATTTTATGATATTTTATAAAATTTGCATATACAAATAAAAGATTTTATTATATAATTAATAAGAAATTTTTATTTGTTAAAGGAGTTTTTAAATGTCTATACATCTAAAACCACACAATATAGAAACATATCAAAAAGTTATCGATAAATTTAGAAAGTCAAATAGAGTTGCAGTAATACATCCAACAGGCACAGGGAAAATGTTTGTTGCATTAAAATTTTTAGAAGAAAATAATAATAAAAAAGCTATATATGTAGCACCATCAAATCCAATATTACATGATGTAAAAAAGAATATTTTTGCAGAAGGAATGACAATGGAAGATTTTCCATTACTTAAGAGAATAACTTATCAAAAATTAATGAATATGTCAGACGAAGAAATAGAAAAACTACAAACGGATATAATTATTTTAGACGAATTTCATCATTGTGGTGCCCCAGAATGGGGAAAAGGTGCTGAAAGGTTAATTAAAAGAAATGAAGGTGCAAAGATATTAGGATTATCAGCAACACCATTAAGATATTTAGATGGACTAAGAGATATGTCAGAAGAATTATTTGAAAATAATATTGCATCAGAAATGACTTTAGAAGAAGCAATAGAAAAAGGAATACTTCCTGAAGCTACTTACGTAAGCACATTATATGGATATGACAAAGCAGTAGAAGATATGCAAATCGATATAGATAAAATAGATGATAAAGAAAAAAGAGAACAGGCACAGAGCTTAGTAAATAATTTAAAAGAAAAACTAGATAAAAATACACAGGATTTGCCTAAATTATTTTCTGAATACATGCAAAACAAAAATGGTAAATATATTGTATTTTGTAGAAATATTGACGATATGAACGAGAAAGTTAAACAAGCACAAAATATGTTTGGCAAAGTTAATTCTAATATAACAGTTAGAGCTGTTTCATCTAAAATAAAAGAATCAGACAAAATATTAACTAAATTTGAACAAGATAATAATGGAAATACATTAAAATTATTATATACAGTAGATATGCTTAATGAAGGATACCATATAAATGATTTAGATGGTGTAATTATGATGAGACCGACATTTTCGCCTACTGTGTATACTCAACAATTAGGTAGAGCATTAACTGTAGGAGAAAATAAAAAACCAGTTATACTAGATTTAGTAAATAATTTTGACTCTTGCAAGGTAATAGAAGATTTTGCGGAGAAAATGAAACATTACAAAAATAGGGAAGGAAATAGAAAAAGAGAAGGAAGCAAAAGTAGTAGACTTTCAATATTTGATAAAACAAAAGAATTTAGAGAAATAGCAGAAAAAATAACCTCATTGTCAAAAAAGAGAACAGTACCATTAGCAGAAAAAGTAGAAATATTTGAAAAATTTGCACAAACTGGTGAAGTATTAGCAGGAAATACAATTTTTGAAGGTTACCCAATAGGAAAATGGGCTATACAAATTAGAAATTCATTAAACAGAGTGGATAAAGGCGAGAAAGAAAAAGGAAAAATCAATTTAACAGAAGAACAATTAAGCAAGTTAGAAGAATTAGGAATTTTAAAAAGACAGTTTGATAGAACGCTAGATGAAAAAATTAATTATTTAGTTGAATGGAGAACAAAATACCCTAAAATAACAATAATACCTGCTGTATCTGAAAAAATATTAAGAAAATATGTTAAAACAAATGAAGAATATAAGAAAATACAAGAAGAATATAAAAAAGTAAAAGGATATTATAATTATATTAGAGAAAGAAAAAATAAAGGGAAACTAAATGAAAATCAAATTTTCAAATGCAAAGAAGGAGACGTTGGTGGTGTTTTCGGAAATCCATCAAAAG
Organism: uncultured Clostridia bacterium; assembly: GCA_948505485.1. Lineage (GTDB taxonomy): Bacteria > Bacillota > Clostridia > TANB77 > CAG-508 > CAG-269. The sequence goes on along the minus strand of CAOPQH010000073.1, from coordinate 810 downwards.
TTGAAGAACTTGCAAAAAAATATGATATAACAGAAAAAGAAATCGATTATATATTACAAAAATATGAAACAATTGAGAACTTTTACGAGATACATAAGACAGGAAGAATTAAAGGCAAGAAAGATAAAGTATTGGCAAAAACTATAATAAGAGATGTAATTGATATTGATGGTAATTTTAATAGTAATTATGATGATTTATATAGAAAAGTAACTGGAAAAAATATATCTAAACCAGGATTAGGTTTATATTCTTGTGAAGAATTAAAGAAATCTATTGATGAATTATTTGAAATGGAAAAAATAATAATTATAAGAAGATATGATTTAACAGGAGAAGGGTTACCAAAAAACTTAAAAAATATAGGAGAAGAATTTAGATTATCTAAAGAGAGAATAAGACAAATAGAGTCAAAAGCACTTGCAAAATTAAGAAAAACACATACTTTTTCAAAATATAAAGTTGATTTTAATCAAATAAAAAATAGTGAATTATTAACAGATAAAGAAAGACAACAAATTACTGAAATAGAAAAAGATATCCAATTACAAAATGGAGATGTATCAAAAAAATTGGAATTTTTAAGAACAATAAAAGAAGAATTAAGAATAAGAGAAGAACATTTAACCAATAGGAATTTAGAAGATATAGAAATAGATAAATCAGAAAATTTAAAAATACAAATAGAAGAACTTGAATTATCAACAAGAGCAACAAAGTGTTTAAGAAGGAAAGGTATAAAAACTTTAAATGACTGGTGTTAGAATAGATATATGGACACATTTTATGAGAGAGTGTATAATAGAATTA
>CAOPQH010000072.1 GCA_948505485.1 uncultured Clostridia bacterium | reverse complement strand
ATAGTATTTATTTATATATTTTCTCTTCAATTATTAAATTTGTCTCTTGTTTTTCTTTATACATTTTTTCTACTATATTATTTGTAATTTTATTTAGTCTTTCAATTAATTTATTATACTTAATTAACTTTTTAAATATTTCTAATAATATTGATAATATTAATGAAATTAAAGTTAATATAAATATTATCTTTATAAAATTTCTATATGAATATATATAATCAGTTAAATAATTAGTTCTTATAAATTCATGAATTAAGAAAATATTCATAGAATGTTTACCTAAAAATTGTAAAATATGTTTAAATATTGATATATCTATAAAAAATTCATATGTATAACATATTAAAAATATAGGTATTATTCCAAATTTCATTTCCCAAAATAAATTGTCTGGCAAATCTACACTTAGAAAATACATAAATATTATAACTACTGTTTCTATTATAAACTTTAATATTTTATTAAAATAGTAATTCTTATTTATTTTAAAATTTGCATACTTAACAACTAAATTTTTCTCTGCAAAAATGATACCCATTAATAATGGAAATAAAAAAGTAATATAACTATTTATTATAAATTCACATGTCATTATTCTAGGTATAAAAATTGCAAACAATAATACTGAAATATAATTATATTTTTTGAACAATTTGATAAATATAGGTACTGAAAAGATAAATAATATTGCCAAACTCATATACCACCATGTTGAATTAAAATCATCTATTTTAAATATCTTACTTAATCCTAAAAAATTTATAATCATTTTAAATATACCATATGCAATTCCATCTAAAAAAAAGATATCTTTAGTTGTTCCATCTATTATTTGACAAATTAAATATGATATTATTGCAACAATCCAAAAACTAGATAATGTTTTTATTAACCTATTAATTATCCATTTACATATTTCCTTGCTGTTCCACTTATATTTTGAGTTTAACTTTTTTAAAGATAGTGTCAGTCCATAACCTGTTATAAAAATAAAAATGCTAACACATATTTTAAACACTAATGATATATTTATAATAAACTCTTGATTTAATGGAAAAAATGATATTTTATAATTTTCAAATAATTCTATTTTTCTAAAACAATGATGAAACATCATCATTATTATTGCAATTCCTTTTAATGCTAGTGTATTATCCTTACTAAATTCAACTTTTTCCTTCATTTATGTCCCCTTATATCTTTTATCTATTTTTATTTTACAACAACCTTTTTAATTATAGTTTTTTATGTGTAATTTGTCAATATTTTTGGGCTTTTTTGGCATACTTTTTCACATTATTTTTGAATGTTTTTAGCAATATTTTTTATACATGAATTTTTGAAAATTGTTTGACATTTATGCAAAATAATGCTATACTAATAATAGCTTAAGCAAAAGTCAAAGAGATGACAATTATGTACAAAGATATAGATGGCAGTCTATATCTTTTTTTGCATAAAAAATCTAGGCAGTTGGCAGACTACCTAGACTAAGACTAATTTCTAGTCTTCTCGGTTCTGGTCATCATTGTTCTTGATACTTAATAGTAGCAAAACAATTAAACGCCAGATTAAGTCAAAAGATGACATTTTATGTACCTCCTTTCCCAAAGATTTCCTTTGAAAAGGATGTATTTATTTTACTTTATTTTCCAATTTTTCACAATAACTTTTTAGTATATTTTCAATTTCTATAAATCATATAAAATAATATTCCCTCTATTATCAATATCATTATAGATATTATTACATAAAACATTTTACTTGTATATGTTCTACTATTCTCGTTTTTAACCATAAACCTTAAATTAGCATCTTTTATTTCTTCATTATTAACTTTTAAGCGTCCATCTTTGTAAACTGAGTAATATTCTTGAAAATATGATGATATTCCAATGCAATTATCTTCTGTTGCATCACTTGATGTTATTTCAAAAGTATACTGTTTTTCTCCTTTTGGTTTTTGAGTATCAAATTTAAATTCTTTTGATTTCCAGCTTTTTACATCATCACTTGTAAAGTCTTGCTCTGTTAAAATACTTTTATTTTCATCATATAAAGTAAATTTATAATGTGTTGTAATAGTTGCATTTTTTGAATATCCTTTTAAAAATTCTATAGATATTATATTGAATTCTTTAGAAGTTTTAAAAGTTTGTTCTATTTTCTTGTTTGATATTTTCTTAAGTTCTAATCCTCGTACTTTATTTTGAACAATTACTTTGTCTTTATATATATTTTGTTCTACTGCATATTTTGAATAATTACAAACAAGTAATATAGCTGTTATACCTATAAATAAAATAGCTATTATATTTTTTGTTTTATTTGTAATTATTAGCTTGTCTTTATATTTTAAGTTTTTACATTTATCTAACATATTTTCTACTAAAGTTATTCCTGTTCCAAATGCAATCATCATCCATGGTAAAAATGATAAACTATATCTGCACATTACTTCCCATAGCATATAAAATAAAAATGCTCCAAATATTGATATATAAATAAAACTATTTAATTTTTCTTCATCTTGTTTTAATATTTCTTTTGCTACTGATATTGTAAATAATAGCAATAATAAGGTTTTACAAATTTGTAAATAATAAAGCATAAATTTTTGTTTATTTCCATTTACATATTCATAAACTATATTAAAATCTTCTACATTGTCTAAATGGTCCCATGCATGGTATTGTCCATTTGACCAATTCTGCGAAAGCTTTATTTTTGATAAATCATAATATCCTTTTATTCCTAATTCTTTTAACCTTTTCTTTATTACTTTTAAATCTGCTTGTTTTTTTGTCTCTGCTGTTTCATAACTTTTTGTATATTTATATTCTGTATCTGTCCATGCCCCATCTGTTTCTTTGTTTAATCCTATTTTTATCCAATGTAAAGCTGAAAATTTCATATCTTTATTATTAGGTACATTAAAAGGATTTGCAATTAATGTATATATTATAACTCCAATAAAAGCACCTATTATAATACTTGATAAATTTATTAATGTCTTTTTGTTAATTTTATTGTTTAATATTATTTGTAATATCATAGCTACTGGCAATATTATAAGAACTGCTCTTATTTTAAATCCAAGCATTACTATTATTCCGCTTCCAATTAATGATAATACTACTCTTTTCCTATTATCAGATTTTATAGCAGATATAAATAGATACATTGCAGTTGCAGCAAATGGCATACACAATGTGTCTGTATAATAATAAGACGTGTATAAGTAAAATATTGGATTTAGTACAAAAAATACTAATGTTATTAATGCCAGCTTATAGTCTTTTAGTTTTTTTACAGACATATATGTAAAAAATGCTGTTATTGCTATAAATAATGCATTTATTATAGTTGCAAACATTCTTAAATTTGATATGCCTAGTATAATTCCAATTTTATATATATAATATATTAATATTGTTGCTGGTACTTGATTTGTATATATTGAAAAATATTCCTCATCATTAAACTTGCCACCATTATCTAACATTTTTATTGCTTGTTGTTGTAGGTCTGCTGCATCATAACCTGGAATTGCCATTAATACTTTTCCAAATATTATTAATGCTATAAAAAATATAATGCAAATAATTACAGCTATTTTATTTGAAGTTTTTTCTTGTAATTTAGTAAATACTTTTTTTAAAGCAATAAACATACATATACTTATTATTGTTCCTGATATAATGACTATTGGACTTAAAACTTCTTTTGAATCATAAATATTAAATACCGAACAATATGTAACATATGAAGCTAATATAAATAAAATTACAAGCATTACTTTGTATAAGATATTTTTTATCTTTTCAATTTTCATTAATTTTCCTCTTATTTTCAATCCGTTTTATTATCTTCTTTTATATTAATCTTTTTCTCTACTATATATTGTGGTCTTCCTTTGCTTTCGTCATATATTCTACCTATATATTCAGATATAATCCATAATGACAATAATTGTACTCCACTAAAAAATGAAATTGCCACTATTATTGATGTCCAACCAGCTGAAAGTCCACTAAATTTAAATGTATATGCAAGTATTGCATATATAAATAATATTATAGATATAGCAATTGAAATAATTCCTAATGCCCCTACTAGCTTAATTGGCTTACTAGAAAAACTTATTATTCCATCAGATGCTAACTTAAGCATCTTCTTTAATGGATATTTTGTTTCTCCTGCAAATCTTTCTTTTCTTTCATATTCGAATGCATATTGTTTAAATCCTAACCAGCTCCATAAACCTCTTAAAAATTTATTATGTTCTGGCAGACTATTCATTTGGTCTACTACTTTTTTATCTACTAATCTAAAGTCTCCTGTATCTTTAGGTATATCCACATCTGACAATGCATTTAGTGTTTTATAAAACATTTTAGCTGTTAGTAATTTGAATATAGATTCTCCATCTCTTTTCTTTCTCTTACCATATACCACCTCATTTCCTTCTTCCCAAAGTTTTAGCATATCTGGTATTAATTCAGGTGGATCTTGTAAGTCTGCATCTATTATTACAGCTACATCTCCTGTAACTTCTTTTAATCCTGCTGTAACTGCTGCTTGATGTCCAAAGTTTCTTGCAAAAGATATTACTTTTACATTTTTGTCTTCTTTAGCTACATTTTCTAATAATTCTAAAGTTTTATCTTGACTTCCATCATTTATAAATATTATTTCATATTCATAATCCTTTAAATTATCTAAAACTCCTTTAACTCTTTTATAACACTCATCTACTACTTTTTCTTCATAGTACATTGGTATTACCATTGATACTTTTTGCATTTTCTCCCCCCTTATTTAAGAATTGCTTCAACTACTCTCTTACTAGCTTTTCCATCTTCTAAATAATTATATTTTTTATTGAATTTATTATATTGTTCATCATAAATAAAATCTTCACTTACTCTTTTTATCTCTTCTATTAATTCATTATCTGTTCTAGTTATCCTTCCTGGCAATTCCTTTTCTACATCTATATAAAATCCATTTGATTCATCTCTATAATGTTCTAAATCATACATGTGAAAAACGATTGGTCTTTTTAAATTAGCATAATCAAAAAAAACACTTGAATAATCTGTAACTAAAATATCAGTTATTATATATAATTCATTAATATCATCATAGTCTGCTACATTATATACGAATCCTTTATATTTTTCAAATTCAAACTCATTTGCCACAAAATAATGTGGTCTAAATAAAATTATGTATTCTTTTTCTAGTTCTTTTCTTAGTTTGTCAAAATCCACTTCTGCTTTATATGTGTATCCAACTCCTGATGTATGTTGATTTGCTCTATAAGTTGGAGCATAAAGAATTATTTTTCTTTTATCATTTTCTAAGCCTAATTTTCTCTTTACTTCTTTTACATTATTATCAGTATAATTATATAAAAAGTCATTTCTAGGATATCCTTTTTCTATAATTATACTTTCCTTTCCAATTTCTTTTAAATTCCATGCAGAGATAAATTTTTCTGTAGCATATTTAGATGGTGATATAAAATAATCAAATTTTTGTGCCTCTACTTTATATCTTTTTTTCATTTCTTTTACAGTGTTTAAAGTATTATCAAAATGTGCTAAATCACACCCTAGTCTTTTAAGTGGTGTGCCATGCCAACATTGCAAAAATATTTGATTTTTCTTTGGAGATAATTGGTCACCTATTTTATAATTAAAAATCCAGTATTTTGATTTGGCAATAGCTTTTGAAAATTCTTTACTTCCAGTTTTAACTATAGTAGTATTTCTATTTTTTAATAATTCTTTGTATTTTTCTGTATCTCTAAATGCCCAGATAAAATTATAATCTTTATATTCTTCTTGATTTATCATATATTCATATATAGCTTTTGGACTACAACTATATGATTTACCATTAAAAGTAGAAAATACTAAAGTGTTATTTTCTACTTTTATACCTATTATTCTTATCCTATGTATAATATATCTATATATATATAATGATTTTCTAACAATTTTTCTGAGTAATACATTTTTCTTTGATATGTTTGTTATTACTCTTCTTAGTTGATCTTTCACTATTAATAATTTTCCCTTCTATTTTAATTTAAGCATTGACTGTTTCTTTAACTTCTTCTTCTACTTCTTCGTTATTCATTAATTGCATAATAAAATCTACTAACTTTTCTGTACAATTATTACTATTTGCTTGTATATATTTTTTTCTAAAACTATCTAGTACAGAAAAATCATATTCTCTTTCTAACATATTAACTATTTTCTTTGGACTATTAGTTGCATATCTACCAATTTTTTCCTTTTTAAAATTGAAGTTTAATCCTGGATCTTCTTGATATAATTTAACATCATATATATAAAAATATAAAGGTTTACCTAACAAACTTGATTCCATAGCTAATGATGAATAGTCTGTTATTACTTTATCACACATTTTTAATAAATCATATGATTTAAATTTATCATCATAAATTACTCCGTCTTTTTGTAGGTATGTATAATTCTTTTTATCTAATGGATGTAATTTAACAATTAAATTATATTTTTTTGTATCAATTCTTTGAATTACATCATTTATCTTTACTTTTTTGAATTTTCTAAAAGTAGGTACATATAATATGTTTATTTTGTCTTTTAATTCTGGATATGTATTATAAATTTCTTCTGTTTTTTCATCATCTTCTTGCAAAATATAATCTAATCTTGGTAAAGCTAAATATTTTATTTTTTCATTTGATATATTAAATGCTTCTTCAAAATATTTTGCTGTAACTTTACTAGAGCATAGTACATAATCATAATTTTTATGCATACACATATTTTTTGCTAATTTTATATCTGTTCCTGTTGTTTTTCCTATTGTTTGATATCCAAACTTTTTTATAGCTGATATTGCATGCCAAATTTGTATTATTTTTGTTTCTTTTTTATGTTTTAATACACTTACAATAATACAATAACTATCCACAATTACTACTTTAGATGTTGATACATGATACATTTGAACAAACATATGTAAAAAGTATCTTATTTTATTTATTATTCCATTTTCCATCCTTTTAGCTAATATTACGTTTTTTGTATTAGGATATTTTTCTATCATCTTTTCTTGAATTAATTTAAAATCTAATGTTTCATTATTAAACTGTCTACTTATATAAACTACTTTATTTTGTACTTTAAGCATTTTAATTGGAAAATAAATTAGTTTTAAAAGTCCTAAAAATATTTTAACTAAAAAACTTTTCACAATTATATCCTTTCTATTTTTTATTTGGTGTAGGTATTTGATCTACTCCATCTAATGGATTTTGAAGTCCTAGTTCTTCTTTTATCTTCGTTGTTGAAATTCCTTCTGTTCTATCTAGATAAACAATTTCACAATAATCTTTTAAAACTTCAAAATTACTATTTCCTTTCCAGTCACTTCCCATGACTACTGTATCTACTTCATATTTTTTTACATCATCTATCTTTTGATTCCATCTTTCTTCTGGTATTACTAAATCTACATATCTTATTGCTTCTACCATTTTCTTTCTTGTCTCATAACTATGATATGATTTTTTATTTTTTATGCTATTAAATTCATCTGTTGATATTGCAACTATTAGATAATCTCCTAATGCTTTTGCTTT
>CAOPQH010000071.1:3611-7685 GCA_948505485.1 uncultured Clostridia bacterium | reverse complement strand
GTTAATACCGACTAGACCGATGATATCTCCTTCATAGGCAGTAAATGTAATGTCTTCTAATGCAAAAAAGCGTTTTGATTTAAAGTTTGGGATAAAAACGTCTTGTAATCTTTCTTTATTAGTTCTGAAAATTTTATATTCTTTTGTTAAGTTTTTAATAACTACTGATTCTTTCATTTGTAACCATTCCTTAAAATTAGTAACATAACTATTATGCATTATTTTATTGCTTTAGTAAATTTATTGTAAATTATGTGAGAATAATGTAAATTATATATGTTCTATAATTCTGTGATTGACCATCATAAATATATCATCTAACGTAAAATGATGCTATATTTATGATTAGGTTATAAATGTAAAAGCGAGAGAGTGATATTAATGCAAGCTGTATTAACAGTGATAAAGGAACACTTTAAAAACTTTTATTTAATTCAAAGGTTAGCACGATTCCAATTGAAAATTTCTAACCATGATAATTATCTAGGTTTAGCATGGGAATTAATTAATCCCGTTCTACAAATAGGTGTTTATTGGTTTGCATTTGGTTTCGGTATACGTCAAAATGAACCAGTCGACGGCATACCATTTATATTTTGGCTATTAGTAGGTATTAGTATGTGGTTCTTTGTAAACCAAGGTATTCTTGAAGGAACCAAATCTATAGGAACAAAGTTTAACCAAGTAGCAAAAATGAATTTCCCTTTATCAGCAATTCCTGCTTATATCCTAACAAGTAGGTTCTATGGACATATTATATTAGTTTTAGTTATTATTTTAATTTGTATGACAACGGGGGTATTCCCTTCTGTTTATCTATTTCAAATACTTATTTATTTACCAATGGTATATGCATTTGCTTTTTCAGTTTCGATGTTAACTTCAACTTTAGGAGTGTTAATTCGAGATACTCAAATGGCAATGCAAGCTCTTTTGAGAATGTTATTTTATTTATCACCGATATTATATGTCCCTCCTAAAGGGTCTATAGTAGAAATGTTAATGAAATTTAACCCAGTGTATTTTTATGCTGAAGCATATAGAGCAGCAATATTATATGATTATTGGTACATAGTTGAGCATTGGAGACTAGCTCTTTATAATGTCTCCGTCATTGCTTTATTCTTTGTAATTGGATCGATACTACATGTTAAATTCAGACAAAGATTTGCTGACTTTATTTAAATCTAAATAATTCAAATAAGGATTGCTCAAATGAGTAATCCTTATTTTATAAATTCAACTTAAGTTAGGTAGGTTGTGTAACTATGTTAAGAAATATCATTAAACAAATATATTTGTATTTATTATATGGCTTGGATAAGCTTATTAATCATAAAATTAAGCAAGACCATGTGGTCGTTTTTATGACATTTAAAGAAGACGTTTTACCGATTATTAAAGCATTGAAGCAAGAAAATTATAAAATAACGATTATTGCACATCCAAGATGGATGAAAGAAGTAGAATCAATAGATGTTGAAAATGTAATTAATTTGAAAAACAAATACTTATATCAACAAATTAAAGCTATTAAAAGTAGTAAAACAGTAATTATCGATACATATTATTTATTATTAGGCGGAATTAAAAAAAATAAAAACCAAAAAATTATTCAAACATGGCATGCAGCTGGAGCTCTAAAAACATTTGGGCTTGAAGACAAAAGTATTAATCAAAATAATAAACGACAAATTAAAAATTATTTATCCGTTTATCAATTTACAGATTATTATTTAGTTAGCTCAGATATCATGAAAGATATATTTATAAGAAGCCTTGGTGCTAAAGAATCGCAAATGTTACCATTTGGTTTACCAAGATTAGATCAATATAAGCATAAAATAACGAGACCTAAACAAGATAAAAAGATAGCGTTATATGTTCCAACATACAGAGATTATACAGATGAAATTGTAACTATAAATAAACAAGCATTTGAACAAGCATGTCCTGAATATCAATTAATCACTAAACTACATCCTAGTATAAATAGTGAGAAATCAGACAGTCGAGATATCCAAACTTTAGTTGAAATAGCTGATGTAATTATTACAGACTATAGTTCTTTAAGTGTAGAAGCTTCTTTATTAGATAAACCTATTATTTTTTATAGTTATGATGAAGATATGTATAATGAAAAAAGAGGTTTAAATGAATATTATTATGAAATGACAAAGATGAACAAAGCATTTAATGAAGACGAATTGTTCGAACTTGTAAATCAAAACAAAATAAATAAAGATATAAAACCAATGTGGCACAAATATACAGAGTTTAATGCAACTGAAAAGTTAATAAATTTTATACAAAAGGATGAATGATGTTATGAAAGTTAGTATTATTATCCCTGTTTACAACGCTGAAAATACAATAAAAGAAACAATAGCATCTATTTCCAGTACATATGACCATGAAATTATTTGTATTAATGATGGTTCTAAAGATAAAAGTGCAGAAGTAATAAGTGATTTATCTCAAGATAATATTGTCCTGTTAAATAGAGAAAATAAAGGTGCTGCAGCGACAAGAAATGAAGGTATAAGTATAGCGACTGGCGAATACATTATGTTTTGTGATGCTGATGATAAGTTAGGTGAGGGCATCATAGATAAAATGGTGGAAGCAATAGAAGCAAATAATACTGATATTGTCGTTGGGCAAATATCACATCTAGTAGGTGAAGAAGTACGACCTATTAAAACATTTAATGACTTGAAGCCAATCTCAGATACAGATTTAAATCATTCTCCAGAAGTTATTCAATCTATAGGTCCATATGGCAAATTATATAAAAAGAAAGTATTAGAAAATATAAGATTTGATGAAGATATCACATTTTGTGAGGAACATACATTTAATTTAACAGCTTGGGCTAATAGTAAGATAACAATTATAGATGAATTAACTTATTTATATAATATTGGAAATGAAGATTCAATCGTAGCAACAAGTTATAAAAATATAGATAAGTATTTAAATGATGCAACTAAAGTGAGAAAAAGAACTCTAAATATATTAAAGAATTTAGAGGATAATGTATCCCAATATTATAGTTATAGAATGGATTATCTAATCATATATTTCTTAATCAGAAATAATTACTTAAAAACAGAGAATTTAAATAGTTTACTTGATGCAGCGACCAATTATTTAAAAGTGATTAAAGATGTAGATAACGAGCACAAAGAGAAATTAAAAGACATAGTATTAGCAATATCTACTCATGTAGGACATAACAAATTTGTTAGTATATCTAGAGCATTAAACATGTATCATACTAAAAAAACATACAGAAGTTACCAAATGAAAGCAATAAAATTAAAAACTAAAATGACATTAAGAGATTTGAAAAATAAAAATAGTAAATCAGCTCATTAAAATTCTAAAAACACCCATTCCATAGTTAATTAAACGGATTGGGTGTTTTTATGTACAAATTTAATTTTGAAACCTTTTTAATTTTATTTCGGTAATAATTTTGTTTCTTCTGGTACACCGTGTAAAGTTTTATAAAATTTAGTCATATATATACCTTCGATAGGATCGGACGTATGGTGATATGACTGAAAAGGTATCTGTTCTATTTTTATAACTTTTTCAAATTTATCTAAATTATTTAAATAGTTATCTCTACTAATTTCAGTGTACTTATTAAACGATAACGGTATGATGTAAAGTAATATTATTAAAACCATCAAAGATGTGATTACGTATTTATGAATACGAATATGTATACCTTTATGTCCTAGTAAATCTAAAAGAAATTGTGACATTTCTATAATAATCATGATTAAGAAAATAAGACTTGCAAATGCACATCTACCACCATATGGTGATATAACCAAAAATGGAAGAGTTAATATAATCATACTAAAAACATAGAACAACAATCGGTTGTAATACAAAGTATCTTTAAAGTTAATAACAATAAAAATAATTAAAGAGCTTAATGAGCATATTAATAGTGTGGATGGTATGACATTATTTAATGAATTTATATTTTTGAATTGGTTGAAAAATATACTAACGATTATCGAAATAATGAATACACTACAAAGTAAGATATTAATA
>CAOPQH010000071.1:0-3511 GCA_948505485.1 uncultured Clostridia bacterium | reverse complement strand
GATATTAATAATACGTTATGCGTAAATAAATACAATGTCATTTCGTTATTAAATACTTTAATTGCACTGATAATAATATTGTCGTGATTATTGAGTTGTTGGTAATCATTCTTTCCCGTAAGTGTTGATATATACGCTCCATTAGTAAACATAATAATGAATCCAACTAGATGACCAATAAAAATAACAAAATATAATATATTTAGTTTTTTGTTTTTTAAGTAATAATATATATTTATAAGAAAACTAATCAAAAGTAAATATAAAGTAACATGTTCTACAATCAACATAGCTATAACACTAAATAGAAAATATAAAATGATATTTAAGTAATTTAGTTTTATATATTTCTTCTGTTTATATAAGCTTATAAAATAAAGTAATATAGTCACAGAGATTACATAATTAACGTATCCAGCAGTCCAACCTAAAGTTTGGCTGAATACTGATAAAGGCATTAATAATACTAAAAATAAGATATAGAATATAAATAATGGGTTCTTTTTATTAGTTGAAATTTTATACATAAAAATTATGAAGAGTGATGAACAAATTGCCATGCCCAATATTCTAACTAAAGTAAATCTAACAAAGATTATTTCTAATATATTACTCATGTAACGTCCATTATAATTTTCGAAAAAAGATTTTAACCTCTCCATTCCTAGATATGATTTCCATGTCCAATCATCTCCAGTTAATGGAATGAGAGTGCTCATTATTAGAAAAAAAACAAAAAGTGATAAATAAATATATAAATCTTTATTTAATTTTGTATACATGTTACTTACTCCTTAATATGATGTTATTTAATCTTTTAAAATTCTTTTTGATAACAAAAAGGTTATAGGTATTGTTATAAATAACCCTATAAACGGTGCGAAATCTGCATTAAGTTTTAGTATTTGAACAAATATATATAGTAAAATAGTTTGCATCCCCATATTTATAACTTGGGTTAAAGGAAATTTAATAAACTTTTTTAAAGTCGGCGTTACTTTATAAACAAAATGACAGTTCAAGAAGTATGAAATTATAAAGCTGATAATAAAAGCACTTATATGACTCAATAAATAATGAACGGTTAAAATGTTTAATAAAAAAATATATATAATATAGTAATTTAAAGTATTGATGATACCTACAATTATAAATTTAATGATTTCAATATAACTTTTCTTATTTAACATTAATAACTTCCTTTGTATAAACGTAATCATTTAAGTTTGTATCTTTTATTAAATAGTGTGGTCTTGCTTTAACTTCATAATAGATTCTACCTACATACTCACCAATTATACTGATTGAAATAAGTTGAACTCCGCCTAAAAATAAAACAGCAAAAATAGTGGTGAAATAACCAGGCAAGTCTATTCCGTGCATAAGAATATTTATAAAATGATACGAAATATAAATAATGCTAAGTAAACATATTAGAAAACCTAAATATAATAATAGTCTTAATGGTTTATTATTAAATGAAATAATGCCATCTACTCCGTAATCTAACAATTTAAAAAAGGACCATTTAGATGTTCCACCTACACGTTCTCGGTTTTTATAATTTATAATTTCTTGAGAATATCCTACCCACGAGAATATACCTTTGGAAAACCTTTGAGATTCATTCAGCTTGATTATAGAGTGAATGACTCTATTACTTAATAATCTAAAGTCACCAATACCATCTACAATTGGTACATCAACGAGTTTATTTATAACTTTATAATAAAGTTTAGTATAAAGTTTACGTATGATTTTTTCTCCACTGCGATCTCTTTTTGCAATAACTTGATCAGCACCATTTTTAAATTTTTCTATCATTTTTGGAATGAGTTCTGGAGGATGTTGCAAATCGCAATCAATAATTATGACAGCATCATAGATTTGGCTATGAGTTAAACCCGCGAACATAGCTGATTCTTTACCAAAATTCTTACTTAATGAAATATACTCAACACGTTTATCTTTTTCAGCTTGTTTTTTTATAAGTTCAATAGTTCTATCACTGCTACCATCATCTACAAACAATAAATTGTATTCATAATTATTTTTCCGAGAATCATTATCTAAAATCTTTGTAATATGTTGATAACTTTGAGTTAATATTGCTTCTTCATTAAAACAAGGAATTAAAATTCTTATTTTCATATATGACCTCCAACCATAAAGTTACAATTTGTATTAATTATATATAGAATATACTACATAATTAATATTTTATAAATAAGAATCTCGCTTTAATATCTACTATAAATATTTAAATGTGTGGATTTTCATACTAATCATTCAAAGATAGGTATTTAGATATTATTTATTTATCCTTTAAATGTAATTATTTGTATATCATTAACTAGATTTCTTAAAATTAACTATTTTAAAATTAATTTTACAATAGTTATATTTTTGGTATAATTTACAATATTAAATTATAAAAAATCATGGAGTAAATAATGGACAAAAATATAATTGATATTGAGAGAAAATTCCGTCCTGAAATTGAAGGACTAAGGATAGTGGCTGCTTTATTAGTTGCCATATATCATATTTGGTTTGGTAAAGTCTCTGGTGGGGTAGACGTATTTTTTGTTGTTTCTGGATTTTTGATTACAACTTCTATTATTTCTACAATAAATAAAACTGGTGAATTTAAATTTTGGCCATACATATCGAAGTTAATGAAAAGGCTATTTCCATTAGCTTTTATTATTATTTTAGTAGTATTAATTCTTAGTATATTCTTTTTACCGTCAACAATATTTGATAAAACAATTAAAGAGACGTTTTCTTCAATGTTTTATTATCAAAACTGGCAACTCGCAATTAGTAACACTGATTATTTAGATGCTAACCAAATGAAGAGCCCATTTGAACATTATTGGGCTATGTCAATACAAGGTCAATTTTATATAATCTGGTTTATTTTATTCTCAGGAATATTATTACTTATTAAGAAATATGGTTTATCCAATGGTAAAAGATTGGTCAATGTTGTCTTAGGATTTTTATTTATTGTTTCTTTTATATATTCAGTTTATTTAACAGCTATAAATCAGCCATTAGCTTATTTCATTACATTTACTAGAGTATGGGAATTTGCTTTAGGTGGATTATTATGTATAAATCTGAGCAGCATTAAAATCTCGAATATTGCTGCAGAAATTATAGGTTGGATTGGTTTAATAGGACTTATTTTAACAGGTGCATTATTTGATGTATCAACTATGTTTCCAGGTTACATTGCATTATGGCCAATGACTTGCGCATTACTTATAATTTTATCAGGCAATAAAGAAACAAAATATGGCGTGAAAAACTTCTTATCTATGCCAATAATGATCAAACTTGGTGGAGTATCATTTGGTATATATTTATGGCATTGGGTATTATTGTCATTCTATAAATATAATATATCTGAAAATCCTGGAATTGTAGCTGGTTTGCTCATCATATTATTATCAATAGCTTTATCTTTTGTAACGACAAAATATATTGAAACACCTATTAGGAA